>JAISCM010000236.1 GCA_031265595.1 Tannerellaceae bacterium | reverse complement strand
ATAAAGGTTGTCACCTATAATTTTATGCCCGTGCTGGACTGGACGCGCACCGACCTGGCGTATACCTTGCCCGATGGCTCGAAAGCCTTGCGGTTTGAGAGGGCCGCCTTTATGGCGTTCGACTTATTTATCCTTCAGCGCCCCGAAGCGGCAGCGGAATATACCGCAGAAGAAAAAGCCAAAGCCAAAGCCCGGTACGACGCCATGACGGAGGCCGACCGCCAACTGCTCACCCGCAATATGATAGCCGGCCTGCCCGGTTCGGAAGAAAGCTTTACGATCGAACAGTTCCGAAACGAACTGAATCGCTATAAAGATATAGACGCCGGCCGTTTACGCGCCCATCTGATCTATTTCCTCCGCGAAATTGCCCCGGTAGCAGATGAGGCCGGCGTACGAATGGTGATCCATCCCGACGATCCCCCCTATTCCATCCTGGGATTGCCCCGTATTTTAAGTACGGAAGAAGACTTCCGGCAACTGATAGACGCCGTGCCGAACAACAGCAATGGCCTGTGCCTATGTACCGGTTCGTTTGGCGTACGAAGCGATAACGACCTGGCCGGCATTATGGAACGTTATGGCGACCGGATCGATTTTGTACACTTCCGCAGTACCCAGCGGGATGCCGAAGGTAACTTCTACGAAGCCAACCACCTGGAGGGAGATGTAGATATGTACGGCGTAATGAAAGCCTTACTGGCCCTGCAACAACGCCGGGGCTGCTCCATTGCCATGCGCCCCGACCACGGACACCAGATGATAGATGATCTCCATAAAAAGACAAATCCCGGCTACTCCTGCATCGGACGCCTCCGCGGATTGGCCGAACTCCGCGGCTTGGAAGCAGGCATTGCCAAGTCTTTATATGCCGAATAAACACGCTGCCGGTTACGGGTAATGAAGGGGTATGCTATGCAAAATACGAATGATTATTATGTAGAACGTTTATCAAAGCGAGGGATCAAACCGACCTCAATCAGGATACTGACCCTGAAAGCCATCCTGACGCGAAAGGCGGTATTTAGCCTTGCTGATCTGGAAACGGAGTTGCAGACGATTGATAAATCAACTATTTTCAGAACACTGACGCTGTTTCAGAAACAACACCTGGTGCATACCATCGATGATGGTTCAGGCTCGCTAAAGTATTCTGTATGCGATGAAGATTGCGATTGCTCCATCGAGCAACAGCATGTACACTTTTATTGCAGGGAATGCAAACAAACATTCTGCCTTCGCGACACACAAGTCCCCACAGTAGGCCTGCCCGAAGGATTTTCGTCAGACAGTATAAACTATGTTGTCAAAGGTTTATGTAGGAGTTGTACTACCAGTCGTCAATTTATCCCATTGTTTTAGTTGCTTATATACAATGATTTATTACTTTGTTCGTAACCCTTTAAGCGTTTCACACCTGTGAAACGATTGTTTCACCCAGGTGAAACGCTTAAAGGGTTACGAGCAAAACAATAAATTAGCCTATACAAAACCATAAAATTACATATAGACTGCATCTGATGCCTTTGAACAATCCCTCCCTCCATCTCTTCCCTCCGGTGAAAGGAAATTTAAAAGGAGAAACGACCACGTTCCACCCCGTTTCCCGCTTCTGCAAAGGCTTTGAAGCGCCTGGTGGAAGGTGGAACGTACTATGGAAAAACTATCAGTATAGCTCCATTTTAACGGAAATGAATGATATAATGTAGATAAAGTTTGTATCGGTACGGGGAAACATAACGATAAACAGTATTATTACGACCGTCCCCGCGTTGCCGGAGACTTCCACGGGCAAGCGCCTGTCTTGTGGTGTGCAGCAGCTTTATTGGCTATGTAAGGGGCGCCCCGGTAAGCAAGAAATAGTTTCTTCATAAAAAACGATTGATGTATTCGCCGTTGCTATTTTTTTTATATATTTGCGCAATTAATAAAAGATAGTGGTTGGTGAAGGTACTACATTATATATATGTATTCAGTTTAACCGGGATACTTTCCGGCTGTAATTCGGTTCATACGTCTACATCCGGCCATGTATCCGGGGCCTCTGTTGTGTATCCGGCCTGTGGTATTGAGCTACCTTCGGCCCGGTTTGCATTTTATTTGCCTCGCATCGCTTTAGCCGAACTGGAAACGCCCGCTTCCCCCCTGTTTGATATAACAGAGGATTTTTGTGCGAACGACAGAAACCAGGTATCCGTGTCTGACCCGAAATTGTTTAAGAAAGATAAGACAATGCTGATAGACCTGACGCGGATACAGAAAGAAAACTATTCCTTTCCTCTTCCGGGAGCCAAAGTAATATCTACGTATGCAGGCAGACGGAAGAATCATTCGGGAACCGATTTGAAGACCTTTGCAAATGATACGATACGCGCAGCCTTTGATGGTATTGTAAGAATGGCTAAACAGCCCTATTATTCTTACGGAAATCTGATCGTCATACGGCATTTTAATGGTCTGGAAACCGTATACAGCCATAATTCCAAGCATTTGATCAGGCAGGGAGAATACGTAAAAGCCGGCGCTCCTATTGCGTTGGTAGGAGGGACGGGCAGGGC
This sequence comes from Tannerellaceae bacterium, assembly GCA_031265595.1. Next base: position 8,987 of record JAISCM010000236.1, on the reverse strand, counting down.
TACCACCGAACATCTGCATTTTGAAGTGCGGGTGAATGGGCAGCACTTTAATCCCGAACTTCTGTTTGATATGAGCGCTCAGAAGCTACAAACCAAATGCTTAGTATGTACGCAGGGAGAGAAACGCGTCATCATCTCTTCGATGGATCCTTCCTCCAACCTGCCCTTTATGCTGCATGCTTCTAAGTAAGCCGATAGATTTTTCACTTCTTAATGCAGCGTTTTGCTTTATAGTTACGTCATACATCAGGTAAGTATTGAATTGTGGGTAAGATATATAGTTAAATAATATGTAAATCTTACTGCAATCCATGTAAATTAATTATATTTGTAAGTACGATATAAAACGTTCTTATAAATTGATGTTATAATGTAAATGATGCAGGTTAAACCCTGTGTATATTGATGAGTCTAATAAAAAACGAAACAAAAGAGTATTTATTAAAAAGAGAGGAGAAACGAATATGAAATTCATGAAATTAGCATCCTTGATCTTATTGCTTCCGGCCATGCTCAGCATTGACGCTGTTGCGCAGGAAGAATTCTTTGATGATGTATATTTCTCTTCAGGCAAAAATAAAAAGAAAGAAAATGTAGAAGAGAAACAGGTTGTACAACAGAAAACAACCCAGCACGTTGTTGCCTATACTGCGCCTTCCGGCAAGCAGTCTGCCACGACGGCGGATAGTCGCGATATTGATGAATATAACCGCAGATATGCCGTAGATGCGGAAGAATCATATTATTATGATGATTCGGACGAAGGCGTTATAATAGAAAAAGAAAATGTACGCAAATCCGATACGGAATATTCGGAACGCATTATCCGCTACCATTCCCCCAGTAAAATAACAATAGCCGGAGCCGACCAGGTAGATCTGTACCTGAGCGACGGTTATTACGGATATGGATATGATACGGATTATTCAGACGGCGGATCCAACGTAAGCTTTAATATTAATGTAGGTAACAGTTGGGGAGGCTGGGGGCCTTCTTATTATGGCTGGTACGATCCCTGGTATTATTCTTCCTGGTATGGCCCATCCTGGAGCTGGAGATGGGGCGGTTTCTACGGCGGCTGGCATAACCCCTGGTATTATTCTTCCTGGTATGGCCCGTCTTGGGGCTGGGGCTGGGGAGGCGGCTATTACGGCGACTACTATGGCGGTTATTATGGCGGCGGCTATTATGGGGGGCATCATTATTATTCACGTCCTCATTATACCCATTATAATAACGGACGCTCGTATGGCGGCGGAAGAAGTTCAAGTAGCGGCGTAAGCGGCGTAAGCAGCAGCCGTGTATCAAGCAGTAGAAGCTCAGGCGTAAGCAGCGGACGTTCATCTTCTTTACGAACCGGAACCGGATCAGACAGAAGTTCTTCATCGGTAAGCAGCGGGCGTAGCAGTTCCGGTGCAAGCAGTAGCCGTAGTTCATCTTCTGCCACAGTAGGAAGAAGCTCTTCCAATAGCAGTAGCCGCAGCAGTAACAGTAATAGCAGCGGAACGGTAAACAATTCAAGCCGTACAAGGGTTGCCCCAAGCGCCGGAGCATCGTCATCAGGCCGCAGCAGTAGCAGTAGCAGCAGCCGTCAGTCTGTAGCGCCTTCGTCTTCGTCTTCAAACTCAAGAAGTTCTGTCAGTTCATCAGGCCGTTCTTCCGGCAGTTCGAGTTATTCAGCGCCTTCCCGGTCGTCATCATCATCTTCTTCAAGAAGTAGCAGCAGCGTTGGTTCCTCAAGTAGCGGCGGTGGCCGTTCCAGCAGTTCCGGTAGCGGCGGCGGCGGTCGTTCCGGCGGTGGTCGCAGATGATGAATGAGTTGGTTGATAAAAGTATAATAGGATGAAAAAGATAATTCTAACAATTTCGGCGCTGGTACTGGTTAGCAGCGCCGTTTTTTCTCAAGAGCAATTAGACGCCTATAGAATGGCGCAGACCGATTTGTTCGGTACAGCCCGTTACATGAGTATGGGAGGAGCCTTCGGTGCATTAGGCGGCGACATTTCTGTGATGAATGTTAATCCGGCAGGTTTAGCCGTTTATCGCAGTTCCGAATTTGTAACGACGTTAAGCCTTAATTCGGCCTCGTCCGAATCAAATTGGGAAGAATTGAAAGCTACCGGCAGCCGTACACGCCTGTATTTCGATAATATTGCTTATGTAACTTACTTCCCAACGTCGAGCGATGAAGGCCTCCTTGGCTGGAATGTAGGCTTTTCTTATAACCGGGTAAAGAATTTCAATAAAAGCTATTCGCTGAGAGGGAATGCCAATTCACTGTACTCATTATCCGATTATATGGCCGAAAGGGCTTACGGGATTAATGTGAATGATCTGAAAATAACGTCCGGCTATGATCCTTATAGTAGTAAGGATGTAAATGACTGGCTTTCCGTATTGGGATATGACGCCGGCTATTTCGAATCTTATAAAGATAACAATAAGAAATACTATAGCGCCTTTGGTGAAAATGACGGCAGTGGGAAATGGAATCCCTATCAATTGAAAGTAGCCGAATTGAATGTGAACGAATGGGGAGGCATTGATCAATACGATATTGCTTTCGGCCTGAACATATCTAATAAGCTGATGCTGGGCGCCACGGTTGCCATTACAGATATCAGTTACCATTATACATCTTATTATACCGAGGATTTCGTGAATGCGAATTATCTGAAATTAGACAACTGGTTGGATACGGAAGGAACCGGCTATGGTTTTAATATAGGCGCTATTGCCCAACCGGTTGATTTCTTCCGCTTAGGCGTAGCCTATAACTCGCCTACCTGGTATAAGGCGGTAGATTATTATCGTGCAACGGCAACGGCTGATTCTCATTTCTGGAATGAAAAATATACTTCCGATACGCCTGGTAATGCAAGTACCGAGTATGAATTTCGTTCTCCCGACCGGTGGATATTCAGTGGGGCAGTCATTTTAGGACGAACAGCCTTACTGAGCGTAGACTATGAGTTGACCAATTATAAGAATATGAAGTTGTACGACGTATACAACGATGGCGGTGTGAGCGAGAACCAGTATAGCAATACCACTATCCGTGATAACTTTGGAAATGCAGGTACGCTACGTGTAGGGGCCGAGGTGAAAGTAACTCCCCAGTTTGCCGTCAGAGCCGGCGCTGCCTGGATTGGCAATCCGATGAAAAGCGCCTTAACAAATGCTACGGAAGAAGTAAAAACAGTAGGAACCATCCCTCATTATACAATAGAAAAGAGTCTGTCTAATTATACCATAGGATTAGGCTACCGTTTTACGCCGAGCGTTTATCTGGATCTGGCCTGTATACTCAGGTCGCAAAAAGAAGATCTGTATGTTTTCTCTAAGATATTTGACAATGGCGAGTTGATTACAGATTCTAAGCCCGCCTCCTTAAAGACCAACACAACGCGCGTAGCATTGACGTTCGGTTATAAGTTTTAAATAAACCGTAAAATAACAGTTTGTATCAGAAAGTCCCCTGTTTGTACCTGAAAAGTATAGTCAGGGGACATTTTTTATTTAAAAAGGGCTGAAAACGCTTGTTTATATGGAATACTTTTAGTTATTTTGCTTTCAATAAACTTATGTATAACAATTAAATCCATTTGCCTATAGCTTAACATTACTCTACGAAACTCAAACAAAAGAAGTAATGAACAGACTAAAAACGATGGCCGACGAAGAGTTGGTGGTTCTTTATGCTAAAGGTGAAAATGCTGCTTTCGACGTATTGTTGAACAGATACAAAAGCAGTATCCATTCTTACATCTATTTTATAGTACGTAACAGAGACTTAACGGAAGACATCTTTCAGGAGACTTTCGTAAAGGTGATCATGACGATCAAACAGGGCCGTTATACAGAGAATGGAAAGTTTAAAGCCTGGATTACCCGCATTGCCCATAACCTGATTATCGATTACTTCCGCCAGGAACGTAGTGAGAATACCGTATCGAATGATGAGGTGGAAGTAGATTTATTCAACAATATAAAATTGTGTGATGGAACCATCGAAGATATGATTGTACGTAATCAGGTACTTTCTGATATAAAGAAACTGATACAGCATTTGCCGGATAGCCAGCGCGAAGTATTGGAAATGCGCTATTATCAGGATTTAAGCTTTAAAGAAATAGCCGATATTACCGGCGTAAGTATAAATACGGCATTAGGACGGATGCGGTATGCTATTTTAAATATGCGCCGTCTGGCCACTGAGAACCAAATGGAGTTGTCATTGACTTAAATTGGAAAAATATTTTATTTCATGCAATAAGTAAGCTGTAGATGCGTTTTTTAGTAAAACAATAAGAACGTATAGCCTATGAAGAATTTTTCTACACGATGCATGAGTAAATTTACAAACAAAACGGAACAAAACCAAACTACAGAAAAGAGTACGCCGCAGCAGAAGACGCTTGACTTTCTGATGCAATTTGCCCGGGTTTATCATGTAGAACCGAATAGCAGGCAAGAACTCTGTGGGTTTGTTATGAATTAATAAAGAAGAAGGGAATAGGATAAAGCCTGTTCTCTTTCTTTTTTTATGTAACTTTGTAAAAAATGCCGGAAATGAAACATAAAATAGCGCCATCTTTATTAGCAGCAGACTTTCTTCATCTGCAACAAGAAATAGAAATGATCAATAACAGCGAGGCCGACTGGCTCCATATAGATGTGATGGACGGCGTGTTTGTGCCTAACATCTCCTTTGGTTTTCCAATACTTGAAGCCATAAAGCCTCTCTTGAAAAAGCCCATGGATGTTCATCTGATGATCGTAGAGCCGCAGAAGTTTATTTGTGAGGTTGCAGCGGTGGGAGCTTATCTGATGAATGTTCATTACGAAGTATCCCCTCATCTGCACCGTACGGTTTCGGCTATTAAAGAAGCAGGTATGAAAGCCGGCGTTACACTGAATCCCCATACCCCCATTCATTTGCTGGAAGATATAATACAGGATATCGATATGGTACTTCTTATGTCGGTTAATCCCGGGTTCGGAGGACAACGCTTTATCGAACATTCCGTTGAGAAAACAGCCCACCTCAAAGATATGATCCTCCGGAAAGGCCTGCATACCTTGATTGAAATAGATGGAGGAGTGAATCAGGAGACAGCCAAACGCCTGCTTACCGCAGGGGCCGATGTGTTAGTTGCCGGTAATTTCGTTTTTAAATCGCCCAACCCGATCCAGGTAATAAAGGAGCTGAAAGAGTTGACGGTTTAACTATGATAAAAGAAATACAGAAGCGGCCTTTCGTACGGCCTCTTTTTATATGGATAACAGGGATTGTGCTACAGTCGTTTGTTTCGCTTGGTCTGTATTCGTTATTATTATTGCTCTTCCCTGCTGTTGTTTTACTTATATCTTATTTATTTAGTAGCCGTTATCATACGGAGCCTGTGTATGGCGGACGTTGGGTTTGGGGGATGGCGTTTATCTCGCTGTTGCTTTTCCTTTCTGTTCAGATGACGGCTTATCATGAAAACAAGGCAGCCCGTACTTCTCCAACCCGCTTACAGGTATGGACAAAAGCGATGCAGCAACGCCTGGTTGAACCTTTTGATACACTTTCTTTGACTGATTCGGAGAAATCTGTCTTGGCAGCTATCACATTAGGAGAAAGACAGTCGATGCCGAAAGTAGTCCGGACGCAGTTTTCTGTAACAGGCGTAGCCCATCTATTATCTGTCAGCGGCTTTCATGTAGCGATTGTTTGTAGTTTTCTCTCCCTGGTATTGTCTTTTTTTTGTCGCGGGCGTATAGGTAAATGGGTTAAATATGTGTTGATGATCGTATTATTGTGGATATTTACTGCCATAACAGGCTTGGCTGCATCGTCCGTAAGGGCGGCCGTTATGCTGATGCTGTATCTTACAGGCAGGCAATTGAGCTATATGACGGATGGATATAATACGTTGGCGGCGTCGGCTTTTTGTATGCTGGTATATAATCCGTTTTATTTATTCGATATAGGATTCCAGTTGAGCTATATGGCTGTTTGGTCTATTTTGTTTTTACAGCCCCGGCTGAATCACTTGCTTGTTGTAAAGAATCCATTACTTTCAGCGCCTTGGGGATGTATTACCGTTACGCTGGCAGCACAGGCGGGCGTTACTTTCTTATGTTTGTATTACTTCGGTTATTTTTCTGTGGTATTCTTATTTACCAATCTGCCGCTTACATTCATCGCTACGCTGCTGATACCGATGGCTTTGTTTTGGGTTTTTCTTCCGCCCGGCTTCTTTCTTTCTACCTGGTTACAGTTTTGTATAGAGAAGCTTACCCATAGTATGATGTGGATTGTAGAAGCATTCAGCCGTATTCCCGGAAGTACGGTTCCTTTTCATTTCAGCTTTGTTATGATGCTGGTAAGTTATCTATCGCTTTCGTTATCATTTATATACTTTATTAATAAACGTCCGCGATTGCTTATCGGCTCCCTGTTCTTACTGTCGATTGTCTTGTTTTTGATGCTTATTGATAAGTATTTGCATATACAAATCTAAAAAAGTCGTACATTTGGGGCCAGTAATACAATTTGATATGTTGACAAAGATTATCCGCGAAGAGGAAATTCAGAAAGTAAAAAAGTATATAGAAAAAGGCGACAAGTTTGTTATTGTAACACATATAACCCCTGATGGCGATGCCCTTGGCTCTTCTTTAGGGTTATACCATTTCCTGAATGAGTTTGGGAAAGACAATGTTTCGGTTGTTGTTCCGAATCATTTTCCTTCTTTTTATAAATGGATGCCGGGCGCTGAAGATATTGTTATCCATGAACGATATCCGGATTTCTCCGAACAATTGATCCAAAGCGCTGATGTTATATTCTGCCTTGATTTTAATGAACCGAAACGAATAGAGAGATTAGCGCCTGCTGTTGTTGCGGCGGATGGGAGGAAAGTAATGATAGACCACCATCCGAATCCGTCTGATTTCTGCCGGGTTGTTATGTCTTATCCGGAGATAGCCTCTACATCCGAACTCATTTTCCGGTTTATCTGCCGGACGGGCATGTATGAATTGATCAATAAAAAAGCCGCAGAATGTATCTATACCGGGATGATGACCGATACCGGTTCTTTTACCTACAACTCCAATCACCCGGAAATTTATACCATTATCAGCAAATTGATAAAAAAAGGGATCGACAAAGATTTGATCTATCGCCGGGTAAACCAGGTTTATTCGGAATCCCGTTTGCGTTTGATGGGTTTTTCGCTGTATGAGAAGATGTGGGTATTTCCTGAGAAACATGCGGCCTTGATCACTCTGTCTAAAGAAGAGCTGCGGCGCTTCCGGTATATAACGGGAGATACGGAAGGATTTGTTAATCTGCCGTTGAGTATTGACGGTATACAATTTTCGGTCTTTATCCGCGAAGACAAAGATTATATAAAGATTTCGTTCCGGTCGGTCGGCGAATTTCCGTGCAATGAGTTTGCTTCCCGGTATTTTAATGGCGGAGGGCATAAGAATGCTTCCGGCGGCGAGTATTTCGGTTCGCTGGAAGACGCCGTGAAAGCTTTTGAAGAAGGCCTGAACGAATTAAATCCTAATAATTTTGAAGAAATAAAAAATATATCAAAGATTTAATGAAGAATACATACCTTTACCCGGTATTTTAATAAAATAACAAATGAAGAAAAGTTTTACTATACTGATGATTCTGTGTGCTGTTTCAATTGTTTTGTCCTGTAATAATAACAGATCGTACACAGATATGTTGAATGCCGAGAAGAAGGCCGTTGACCGTTTTATTAACGAGCAGGGGTTGGAGATACTGAAAAGCTATCCGGCAAATGGCGTCTTTGGTGAAAAACAGTTTGTCTTGCTAAGCAACGGGCTTTATCTGCATGTGGTAGATTCGGGGAATGGCAAGCGTGCGGAGTATGGAACAAGTATAATATTAAGAGCCAGTGGGAAGACGTTGCTGGATACGATCTCATTCAATGGTTTCGATCCGACAGATCTGTCTTTTGCCTGGCCTATGCTATTCAAATATGGCCTGTACAATTCCAATGATGCGTCGGGCATCTTTTTCAGTGAAGGCTTATTGGGCGCCCTGGAGTATGTAGGAGACAGCTCTGTTGTGAAGTTGATCGTTCCTTTTAAGATAGGCAGTACGAATCAACGATCAACCGGCGAACCGATATACTATGACAAAGTGAAATATATTTTTGAAAAATACTTTTGAAATAAACATAACGTATGACTCTGATTAAATCGATTTCCGGAATACGCGGCACAATCGGCGGTACGCCGGACGAAGGCCTGAATCCATTGGCCATTGTAAAGTTCGTAGCAGCTTATGCTACGTTTATACGAAAGAGCACGAAAGCTACATCGAACAAAATTGTAGTAGGGAGAGATGCCCGCATCTCCGGCCCTATGGTAAAACAACTCGTTTTGGGAACACTCACCGGGATGGGCTTTAATGTGGTGGATATCGACATGGCGACTACTCCCACCACCGAAGTAGCGGTAGTGATGGAAGAAGCCTGTGGCGGCATTATCCTGACAGCCAGTCATAACCCAAAACAGTGGAATGCCTTGAAGCTGCTGAATGAACATGGCGAATTTCTCAATGCTGCCGAAGGACAGGAGGTATTAGACCTGGCCGCATCCGAAGACTTCGTTTTTGCAGATGTAGACCATATAGGGGAGGCTCTTATGGATAATACGTATATGCAGAAACATATTGCAGGCGTCGTTAAGCTCGGCTTAGTAGATGTGAAAGCCATTAGAGCTGCCGGTTTCCGTGTAGCTATCGACGCTGTGAACTCGGTAGGCGGAATTGTTGTCCCGGAATTATTATATGCATTGGGCGTGAAGGAAGTCTTTAAGCTACATTGTGCGGCTCATGGTCATTTTGCACATAACCCGGAACCTTTGCCGGAGCATCTGAAAGAGATTTCTATGTTAATGAAGCAGGCCAAAGCAGATGTAGGCTTTGTGGTAGACCCTGATGTAGACCG
>JAISCM010000229.1 GCA_031265595.1 Tannerellaceae bacterium | reverse complement strand
TTACCTTTACATCCTTTTGTTCTATCTTATAGCCGGCTTCGCGGGCCAGTATCACCAATTTGCGGATCACATCCTTACCGCTCAGGTCAATGCGGGGGTCGGGTTCGGCATAGTTGGCTTCTTTTGCCATTTGTATTGCCTGGCTGAAAGGAATATCTGCGCTCAAGGTATTGAAAATGAAATTGAGCGTTCCCGAAAGAACAGCCTCCAGCCTTAGTATATGGTCGCCGCTGTTTATCAGGTCGTTCATTGTATTAATGATCGGAAGCCCGGCGCCTACGTTTGTTTCAAACAAGAACTTTACATCCCGTTGGCGGGCTGTATCTTTCAGGCTGGTATAGTTGTTGTAAGAGGATGAGGCCGCCATTTTATTGGCCGCTACCACGGATATGTTATTCTTCAACAGCTCGGAATAGATTTCCGCTATCTCCGGGCTGGCCGTGCAGTCGATAAATACGGAATTGAAAATATTCATTTGCACGATCTCGTCGCACAGGTGCCGGGGTGAACTGTCTTCTCCCTTTTCTTTCAACTCGCGGATGCAGGTATCCAGGTTCAACCCCTGGCGATTGAGTAGTAGCTTCTTTGAATTGGCAATACCTACCACCCGCAGCTTGAGGCTGTTCTGTTCCATCAGCGTAGCCTGCTGGTTGCGTATTTGCTCTAATAGCTTTTTACCTACCGTACCAATCCCTACAAGAAAGAGGTTTAACACTTTATATTCTGATAGAAAGAACGAATCGTGGATAGAGTTCAGCGCCTTCCGAAGGTACTTATGCTTGATGACGAACGATATATTCGTTTCCGAAGCCCCTTGCGCACAAGCTATCACACTGATGCCGGCCCGGCCCAATGTGCCGAACAGCTTTCCGGCAATACCCGGCGTCCGTTTCATATTTTCGCCTACGATCGCTACGGTAGCCAATTCCTTTTCGGCTGTGATCTCATCTATCTCACCTTGTGAGCGTTCAATGGCAAACTCCTCATTCAATACGCTTACCGACAAGTCAGCGTCGGCATTGCGGACAGCAAAAGTCGTATTGTTTTCCGAACTTGCCTGGGATACCATAAACACGCTGATGCCATTCTTTGCCAAGGTGCGGAAGATGCGGTAATTTACGCCGATAACACCTACCATACCCAAGCCCTGTACAGTAATAAGGCAGGTATCGTTGATAGAAGAGATCCCTTTAATGATAGACTTGGCTTCTCCGTTGCTACGCTCTTTGGAGATGTAGGTTCCGGGGGCTTCCGGATTGAATGTATTCCGTATAAGGATGGGTATATTCTTATGGTAAACAGGGTAGATGGTGGGCGGGTAAATTACTTTCGCTCCGAAATTACACAGCTCCATCGCCTCGGTAAAGCTAAGCCTGTCTATCACATAAGCCGAACTGATCACGCGCGGGTCGGCAGTCATAAAGCCGTCTACATCCGTCCATATTTCCAGGATCGAGGCATCCAGCGCCGTTGCCAGAATAGCTGCCGTATAATCCGAGCCTCCGCGCCCCAGGTTGGTAACCTCTCCATTTTCTTTGCTTGAAGAGATAAATCCCGGCGCTAAAGAGACAGCGGGCAGCGGGGTGAACGTTTCCTTTATCAATTTATTCGTCAAATCAAAGTCTACCGTATGTTTGTTGAACTGCTTGACCGTCTTGATAAATTTGCGCGAATCGAATAAGCGGGCGTCTTTAATGACATTAGACAGAATAAGGGACGAGATGCGTTCGCCATAGCTTACTATCGCATCAGACGTTTTGGGCGACAGGTCATTAATAAGATAGATACCTTTATATATATTAGATAGCTCGTCGAGTAAATACATCACTTGTCTTTGTACGTCCATCCGCAGCGTATTGTCTTGTACTACGCCTTCTATTACATCCAGGTGGCGGGCGATTATTTCGGATAATTCTTTTTCGTAGGCCACATCGCCTTTCGATGCCATGGCGGAGGTACTGATCAGTTTGTCGGTTATCCCGCCCAGCGCCGAAACGATTACTACTACAGGCTCTTCGATGGCCTCTACTATTTTTTTTACGTTTAAAATGCTTTCTACGGAACCTACGGACGTTCCGCCGAATTTCAATACTTTCATCGTATTTGTTTTAAAATGTATGTATGTGTGTATGTTGGAATTGGTACAACGCGGGGCGTGGCCGCCGCTATTGCTTAGTTGTTGATGCTTACCCCCCAGGGGGTCATAGTTAATGCCCACGTATAATATGCAAATACTGCATTGATCATAAAGTTCTTTCTTTTTTTCTGGTTTATTGCGGTACAATATTACGCATTATTTATAAAACGGCAAAAAAAATATCATTTTTTTACCGTTTTATAAATAAGGGTTATATCTTTGCTTATTATAAACATTACCGGTAGTTTGTATGTTTAGTATATATAAAAAGAACTTTTAAACATCGATTTATGGAAACAAAAGAAAAGAAAATTACAAAGGTGTCAAACAAAGAGTTAGGAACATTTATCGGAGAGCTGTTCTCTTTTAACAGCAGTCTGAAGCTGCATCACTGGCATGTAACCGGCGAAGGAAGCTATGCCCAACATATAGCCTTAGACCAGGCAATAGGCGATCTACTGGGTGTTATCGACAGAATTACAGAAACAACCTACGCCCTGGAGGGCGATATTGAGGTGGTAATTCCCGAAACAAAAAATCCGAAGAACATAGTAAAACATGCGTCTGATTTTTATACCTACGTAGACAAACACCGGGATTTGTTTCCCGAAGCATTCTCACAATCTATTATCGACGACTATCAGGAAGCCATCCAGCAATTGCTGTACAGATTGGTACGGCTGAAATAAGAAACATAGTAAAATGAAGAGAAACGGATCATTCTTTCAGCAAAAGATGATCCGTTTTTCTTTTCTGCATCAGCCTACGGCCCATTCTTTCATTTCGTACATATCTTTATACTCCTCCCAGTCGGGGTCGGCTTCTGTATAAATGGAGATGGGCAATAAGTCAAACGGCGCCAACAGCTCGTTCAGCCGCTCGCCAAAAACACGCACGGTACGGGTATAAAACACCCATATCTTCTCTCCGCCCCCGGTATAGACAGCCGTCAGGATAGACAGTTTGTCTTTTTCCATCGCCTTGCGGAGCGTTTCCTGCACCGTTTCCATCCGTCCGCCATCCTGCTCGGACGGCATACCCTTGTCGGCCGGTTCATACTTCCAGGTTATCTCCACCCGTTCTTTAAATTTGCCCGATTGGATAAACTCGGTAAGCGAATCACGCCCCACGACAGTGACCAGGTCGCCCGCCCCATTGTCGGACAAAGCCGTAAACCATTCATTACTTAATTTCATATCTCTTATAATTCATTATTCATTGATGGAACTATGCAAATATAAAGATCATTTTGAAATTTGCATGGATAATTGCCTTTTTTCAACCGGCTGCAAGAACTAAAAAAAAGTCATTGTGATGCAGAAGCCAATCTGTCTCATCATTTTAGTTGTTTCTATAGAATGATTTAGCGCTTTGCTTACCACCCTTTAAGCGTTTCACCCCCGTGAAACAGGTGTTTCACCCCTGTGAAACGAGCGTTTCACCCTCGTGAAACGAATGTTTCACACCCGTGAAACGCTGAAAGGGATGGCGCAACAACACGAAATGAGTATGTACAAAGCCATAAAATTATACGTAGCCGGCATCTGATGTCTTCGAGTAAAAAGATGATTTTTTACTATCTTTGTCGTCATTTCTATTAACAAAACGGTATGAGTAGTTATCTTATCCTATTTATTATTGCCGCCTACTTTGGCGTATTAGTAGTAATATCTTATTTCACAGGGAGAAAAAACAGTGGAAATGATGCCTTCTTTTTAGGCAACCGCCAGTCGCCCTGGTTTATTGTATCGATTGGGATGATCGGGACTTCGCTGTCGGGCGTCACCTTCGTATCGGTGCCGGGGATGGTGCGCAGTATTGATATGACGTATATGCAGACCGTCCTTGGGTTCTTCTTTGGCTATATACTGATTGCAAAGGTATTGCTTCCGCTCTATTATAAATTACAACTTACTTCTATCTATTCGTACCTCGAAGCGCGTATCGGGAAAAGAAGCTACAAGACGGGGGCTGCTTTCTTTCTGCTTTCTAAGATAGTGGGCGCGGCGGCACGGCTTTATCTGGTGGTGCTTATTCTTCAGACGTACGTTTTCGGCGCCTGGAATATCCCTTTCTGGCTGACAACCGTTTTAAGCATTGCCTTAGTATGGCTGTATACCTACCGGAGCGGCATCAAAACGATTGTATGGACAGATACCTTGCAAGCCATTTGCCTGATTGCCATGCTGGTTGTGATCATCTGGCAGGTAAAGGGTGCGATGGGGCTTTCTTTTGGCGGGATGGTGCAAACGCTGGCAGACAGTCCGCACTTCCGCATGTTTGAGTTTAGCGACTGGCATAGTACGCAGCATTTTGCCAAGCAATTCTTTAGCGGGATATTTATTACCATTGTAATGACGGGGTTAGACCAGGATATGATGCAAAAGAATCTATCCTGCAAAAGCCTGAAAGACGCACAAAAGAATATGTATACGTATGGCTTTGCTTTTACGCCGGTCAACTTCCTGTTTCTTTCGTTGGGCGCCTTGCTCCTTACCTTTGCGGCCCGGCAAAACATGGCTTTGCCTGCGCTGAACGACGACATTCTGCCCCTGTTCTGCACCTCCGGCATACTGGGGAGTTCTATCCTGATATTCTTTACTATCGGTATCATAGCAGCGGCGTTCAGTAGCGCCGATTCGGCATTAACGGCGCTCACTACGTCTTTTTGCGTCGATATCTTAGGCGTAGAAAAAGAAGAGGCGGGCAAAGCCAAACGCATCCGGCTCAATGTACATGTAATGATATCCATCTTGTTTGTCGTCATCATCTTAGCCTTCAAAGCGCTCAACAGCCGGAGCGTTATTGATGCCATTTATATGATCGCCTCCTACACCTACGGCCCGTTATTGGGATTATTCCTGTTCGGGCTTTTCACTAAAAGGAAGCCTTCCGACAAGTATGTACCTTATATATGCATCGTTTCGCCGCTGATCTGCTTTATGCTCGATTACATCATACGCTCGTACACCGGATATGTCTTTAGCTATGAGATGTTAATGATCAATGGCGGCATCACGTTTGTGGGATTGTGGATCAGCTCAGCGCCCGCCCCACCCTGCCCTGCCCCAACCCCACCCCACCCACCCCCCAGCCCCCTAAAGGGGGGGCAGAGAGTTCGATAGCCCTTTTTGATTACGGCTGAATCACCCGGCTGATTACGACTGAATCAAGCGGCTGATTACGACTGAATCAAGCGGCTGATTACGGCTGAATCAAGCGGCTGATTACGACTGAATCAAACTTACCCCCCCTTTAGGGGGTTGGGGGGTGGGTTGGGCTGGCTGGGCTGG
>JAISCM010000189.1 GCA_031265595.1 Tannerellaceae bacterium | reverse complement strand
TTGTTTTCGTGCCCAATAGTTTCGTAATTGGTAGAAATCTCTTATCTTTGGGGGATAAATTGTATGTTGTCTTTTTAGTTTGTATGGAACTTATACTTCCCAAAAGGTTGAATACTAATACCCTTGTTACTTTGGATACCAGGGTGGTGGTGGTTATTGGCGCAAACGGGGCGGGGAAGAGCTCCTTTGGTAAGGATCTGGTGAAGCGCTACGGAGAGCAGGCCGAATATATCTCCGGCATGCACTCGTTGTTTCTGAATACGGAAAATGATGCCTTGCCCGAAACAAGTGAGACCAATCTTTTACAGGAGTTTATCGCTAAACGTGTTTTTATGCCGCGCCTTTCCGCCTACGAAAGATTGCTGCTACAATTGCAGCATGAAGAATATGATGCGGCAGTCAATTATAAGGAAGCCTGCAAAACACATCCGGCGCTGGAGCCTCCTGTCACCAAAACAGACCGGATACAAACGGTCTGGGAAAAGATGTTTCCACAAAACCGTCTGGTACGTAAATCAGGCTTCATAGAAATAACGTCGGCAAGCCGGAAAGGTGGAGGAGCCTACACGCCTGAACGGATGAGCGACGGCGAGAAAATTGTTTTTTACCTGATCGGGGCCGTGCTTTGTTCGCGCCCGAATGCCCTGCTGATCATTGAAGAGCCGGAAGTGTTGCTGCACGACTCCATTAAGAATGTGCTGTGGGACGAAATAGAAGCCATGCGCCCGGATTGTACCTTTGTATATCTTACGCATGATATTCATTTTGCTACTTCGCGGGCGGAAGGCAGGTGCCTGTGGATACGTTCGTATGACGGCGACAACCCCGCCTGGGATTACGTATTGATAGAGGATAGCGGCAATTTCCCCGAAGAACTGTATATTGAACTGCTGGGCAGCCGCAAACCTATCCTGTTTATTGAAGGAACGAGTACGAATAGTATTGACAACCGCCTGTACCCGCTGGTCTTCCCCGATTACTTAGTGAAGCCCGTAGGTGGGTGCCAGAAAGTGATTGAAACCACGAAAGCGTTCCGCCAACTGAATGATTTCCACCTGCTGGATTCGATGGGAATAGTAGACCGCGACAGGCGTACACAGGGCGAAATAGACTACCTGCACGAGCAACATATCTTTGTGCCCGATGTGGCTGAGGTGGAAAACCTATTAATGCTGGAACCTATAATAAAAGTAGTGGCGCGGCGTTTAATGAAAAACCCCGAAGCCGTATTCGGCGAAGTAAAGGAACATGTGATCAAATTATTTGAAAAAGATCTGGAGGCCCAGGTAATACTTCACGCCCGGTATCGCGTGCGAAAGAAATTAGAAACAGCCGTAAACCGGAAAATCGCGACAATAGAAGAACTGGCCGAACACATAGATGGCTTGCGTGAAACCATCCATGTGCATGATATATACAACGGCATAAAAGATAAGTTTATCCACTATGCCGGAACAAAGAATTACGAAAAAATACTGTTGGTATACAATCAAAAAGGAATGTTGCCGCAAAGCCATCTGTGTAAGATATGCGGTATCAGTAATAAAGAAAGTTATTTGAATCTGGTTCTTTCGATTTTAAAAGAAGGCGGGACGGATACGGTCATTATCCGTGCAGCCATTAAAGAATCGTTAGGGATGTAAATACAATAAATACTATGCGTACTCCGTCACTTCAATATTTATATTTGCAGAAACCTGTCACTATGGTGGTTATTATCTGCGCGCTGTCTGTTTTACCCTGGATTGGGATAGGTGATTTTGCTACCAAGGGCGAGCCCCGTGAAGCGGCTGTTGCTATTTCAATGCTTGAATCGGGCAACTGGGTGCTGCCCAAAGTATATGCCAACGAGTTTGCCTACAAACCTCCGATGGCGCACTGGCTGATGGCCGCCTTTTCTCTTCCGCAGGGATATGTATCCGAGTTTACGGCCCGCCTGCCGTCGGCTTTAGCCTTTATTATCCTGATGGGGTTCACACTGTTCTTCTTTGGCGAGCGTATCAAATTTCAGGAAGCGTTCATTGCCACCTTATTGCTGCTTACCTGTATAGAAATACACCGGGCCGGGATGACTACCCGGGTAGATATGCTACTTACGATGTTTATGGTACTGGGGCTTTATATGCTATACCGGTGGGAGAACCGCTTGCAATTAAAAGGGCTGCCGGTAGTTATTCCCTTTCTGCTGGGTTGTGCGGCGCTTACGAAAGGGCCGGTAGGTATCATCCTTCCCCTGTTTGTTTTCGGCGTATACCTGCTGATACTGGGGAAGCGCCGGCTGATCACTATTTTTAAAGCCTTGCTTTATATCGGCGTATCCTCCTGCTTCCTGCCTCTGATATGGTATGTTGCCGCCTGGAAACAAGGGGGAGATGCGTTTCTCGACGTTGTACTGGCAGAGAATTTCGGACGTTTCTTCCATCTGAGCAATCCGGCTATTACCTACGACTTAGGGCATGAGAATGGCGTATGGTACAACTTCGTAACATTAGTAGCCGGCTTTATCCCATGGACGATCTTCTTTTTCTTTTCCCTGTTCGGCCTGAAGCTCCGTTGGCCGGAAAAGCCCTTCGTACAGATGCTGAAAGATTCCTGGAAAAGTATCCGTTCGATGGAGAAGATAAAGCTTTTCAGTCTGGTGGCTTTGGTATGTATCCTCTTTTTCTACTCAATACCTTCCAGCAAGCGGAGCGTATACCTGATGCCGGCTTACCCGTTCATCGCCATATTCCTGGCGCAGTATACCATTTATATCACCGAATACCGGACGCTGGTAACTCGCTTGTTTGCCGGCTTTTTAGCCTTGATCATAACCGCCGTATTACTTATTGTCGCCCTCACGATGGCGGGAGTGATAGACCCGGTTGCCATGGCAGGCCGGTATACAGATAAAGCGTCTGTGCTGGATACGGTAAAGATTGTGGTAGCTTCTTTTGATTCGCCTTACTGGCTTACGATCGCTATCCTGTCGGTTGTCTTAGCCGCGCTGATCACTGTGTTTTATCAAATGAGGAGGAAGATAAATATCAAAATGCTTTATGCCACTATCTTTCTGGTATTTTCTATTAATTCGGTAATCGATGGCATTGTCATGCGGGGTATCAGGGAAGGCAGCTCCTCACGCCTGTTTGCCGAACAGCTATTGAAAGAATACCCGTTGGATAAAAACAATACGTATGTGATGAACAACCTGAAACAGTATTCCAACCTGTACGGGCTGAATTTCTATATGAAGAACATCTTCCATAATTTTGAAGCAGACAGGCCCGATACAGGTTATTTCCTTTCGGGCGAGAAAGAAATGGAAAAGGTGATAAGCCATTACGGCGAGGCCTATACGTTCGATATACTTACCTGTTCGGAACATCTGGCCAGCGAAATACGCCAGAAGATCGTTCTTTGCGGTTTCACTAAGAAGTGATCCGTTTATAAATCAGTTGCGTTGAACTACGTGGATTGTCCGGCTTTTGTCTTCAGCCTTTATCGTCAGCGTACATTCCCTTTCTGCGCCGGTAGTATTTTCTTCTACCGATATAGTAATGGTTTCTGTTTTCGTACTGCCTCCCAGGCTGCAAGTACACCAGGGGGCGGATGAAGAGATCGCCCACTCTCTGTTGCTGTTTACCGTTAACGGACGCGACCTCTGAGTATTAGAAAAAACCAATTCATTTCTTCCCTCTTCATCACCTACATTCAGGTACGTATCGCCCGCACAGGAAAAACAGCTTGCGCACAACACGAAGAGTAATATACAATTAAACAATACTTTCATTATAGTTACTACTTAGGATTATATACTTACTATCAGGTGTGCAAAGATAAAGTGTTTTCCGAAAAAAGTATCGTATGGCATTGTTATTCTAATATTAAATTCTATATTTGCCCTATGTTAAGGATAGTACCGCATCTTGAAAGATTACTGATGGTACAAGACTTTGTAACAGTACCACAGCTTGGAGGCTTTGTATTACAAACCGTTTCCGCGTCGTGCCAGATGAATGATCATTCATTTCATCCAACGCATAAGGAAATTACATTTAATACAACGATACGGCATAATGA
Source organism: Tannerellaceae bacterium (assembly GCA_031265595.1). Next base: position 681 of record JAISCM010000189.1, on the reverse strand, counting down.
TGGTCTGCTGGTAGAGTCTTATACTACAAAATATGGCGTCGATTACCAGCATGCTTACCGTATGCTTAAAGATGATATAAGCGAAATAACAGAAATCCTGTCTAAAGGAATGAATGTTTCGCTGGGCGCTATCGGCACATTCCGCAACGGGAGGGAAGGAGAAATCATCTTCCGGCCTACTGAAACGAATCTGTTCAGTACGGAATCGTATGGACTGGCCTCTTTCCAACTGAAAACATTACACGCTTTACAACGCGAAGAAGAAGAGGCGCTCCTTGCAGCCGAAAAAAAAGCGCGGAAGGATACATTCTATATTCCCGTCAACCGGAAAGTACTTCGTGGGATTGCATCTGTGGCGGCGGCTATTACGCTGTTCCTGATCATATCTACTCCCGTAAAAGATATAGATGCCCAAGCCTATACCGCCAGTTTTATCCCTGTAGATATGGTTTCTGCTTCTACCCGGGTCACCTCAAAGCCGGCTACGGGGGGCATACCAGCGCCAGCGAATCATGCGCCGCAGTATTACGTAATCGTAAGCAGCGTAAATACTACTAAGCAAGCCAACGAATACCTGGCCTCCATGAACCGGTCGGTATTCAAAAGAGCCGATATATTAACGGGGGGAAATAAAATCCGTATTTATGCAAATAAATTCAACAGCCGGGAGAAAGCAAGCGC
>JAISCM010000150.1 GCA_031265595.1 Tannerellaceae bacterium | reverse complement strand
ATATAGCACATTATTTCGATTCGGAAGTTAATAAGAAAGTTGACTTTTTCCCCTCTATGAACCCGGTGGAAGGACGCCACTCTGGTGAAACGACCACGTTTCACCCTCCATCCCGCTCCTGCAAAGGCTTCCGGCAGGTAGGTGAAAGGTGAAACGTGCTTGTTTAAACCTTGCTGTATGATACGTTTTTTCGCTTGAACTACACTATCGGCATTGAACAATTTCCTCGAAACGCTGCATATCCTGAGATCCTTTCTTTTTATTATTAGAGATTTTTCCGTATGTTTGCTCTGCAATTGATCTGGATAGGATGGCTTTTGATAGTATGAAATACAGGATAGCTCTTTTTGGGTGCTTTTTGTTTGTTGCGCTGGCGTTGTTTCTGCAAGAGACGAATGCGTATCATTTTCTTTTTATTGAGCAGAATCAACTGTTTTTGTTTTCCGGTTCCTATATTGGAGAGAGGGTGGTGGCTCCGGGAGGGGTGGCTTTGCTTGTTGGGGAGTTTTTGGTGCAGTTCTTTGTACTGCCTTATGTTGGTGCGGCGTTGACGGCTTTGCTGCTTACCGGGGTGGGGGCGCTTACGGCTCTTATCTGTAGACGGATTGCGCCGGGGGCTTCTTTGTATCTGTTTTACTTCCTGCCGGTTTTGTCGCTGCTGTTTATGCACTTTAATTTTAATTACCAGATACAGGGGACGGTGGCGTTTCTCTTTTTGCTTTTGTTTATCTATCTCTATCTTTTGGTAGACGCTTTTAGGTATCGGTTGTTGATGGCGGTTTTTGTTGTGCCGTTGCTCTTCTGGCTGGGAGGGCCTGTTGCATGCCTTTACGCTTTTTGCGTCTTTTTGTGGGAGGTGTTGAACCGTACTCGTGGCTGGTACTGGACGTTGGCGGTGGTATTGGAAGCCGCCGTGATTGCCTTGATAAGCGTACATGTTGCGATTGTGAGCGACTATAAGTTTGCCTTTCTGCCCGATAGTTATTTTAATACAAGGTTAGCGCCTCCTCTCTGTATCTATTATTCGTGGCTATCGTTGCCTGTTGTAGTGGTGGGTGCTTATCTGCTCCGGGGCAGGGAGCCGGCGAAAAAGAAAACACGGATCATGGCGGATGTGGTGCAAGTATTGTTGATCGTGGGTTTATCCTGGATCAGTATTCCGGTCTATAATAATACAAAATCGATTAAACTGAAACAACTGGATCATTATACCCGTACCCGGCAATGGGACAAAGTAATTGAACATTGCGAAGGCCGCCTGAATAATTATCTCTACCTCTGCTACCTGAATATGGCTTTGTCTGAAAAAGGTATGCTGGCCGACAAAGCATTTACGTTCGATCAACGAGACGTGCAGGGGTTGTTTATTCCCTGGAATAAGACGACTTCGACGTCTACCTTATTGAGCGACGTGCATTTTGCGGCAGGCACAGTTGCCATTGCACAGGAAAAAGCCTTTGAAAGTTATGTCAGCTCGTTAGGATATGGAAATCCGCGTATGCTACAGCGTTTGGTACAAACGAACCTGATCTATGGCGAATACCCCGTTGCCGAGAAGTACCTGGATCTGCTGGATAAGACTTTCTATTATTCGGATTGGGCAAAGGAGCATCGTAAGTTTCTGTATAATGATGCAGAAGTAGAGAAAGACATTGTGCTGGGAGAGAAACGCAAAGGATTGCCGGAAGCCAATTACTTATCGAATCCGGATCAATTAGAAAAGGATTTGCTGTCGGTAGCCGGGCAATATCCGGCGAGCCGCAAGGCGCTGGAGTATGTAGGAGTAGGCTACTTATTGATGAAGAACTTAGGCGCCTTTGAACACCTGATCAGCAACTATTATACGACGGATGCCTCGTCTTCTTTGCCCGTCTCCTTCCAGGAAGCCGTTATTATACTTTACGAAGCGAAGCCTGAAATGTGGGCCCACTACCATGTTTCCGAATCGATTATCCGGCGGTTTGCCGACTTTAAGGGGCTGATACGGACAAACCGGGAAAATCCGCCGGTAGCCGAAGCGATCCGCCTGTTTGGAGATACCTATTGGTGTTATTATATGTTTAAATAGAAGTATATGCGTAATCAACTACTTTACCTGCTTGCCCTGTTCTTATTGGGAGCCTGCTCTCATCCTCCGGTTCAGGTAGATGAAGAACTGAATCAACTGCCGGAACTGTTTCCGGATTATACCGGTTGCACCCTTCCGCCGAATATCGCCCCGTTGAACTTTGCATTGGCCACAGCGTATGACGAGGCGTATGCCGTTCTTTCCTGTGGCGGGAAGGAATGGGCAGTAAAAGCGGGCAAGGAACAGTTTACATTTCCACTTTCGGAATGGAGAATGTTCCTGCAACAATCGAAAGGCGACGCCATCCAGGTAAAGATCGCGGTTAAGAAAGACGGGAAGTGGGTAGGATACCTCCCCTTTCAGTGGCCTGTTGCCCCGGAGCCGGTAGACCCTTATCTTGCCTACCGCCTGATAGAGCCGGGGTATGAACTATGGAATCAGATGGGTATCTATCAGCGAAACCTTGAAAACTATACCCACAGCCCGATTGTAGAAAATAAGATGACAGACAATAACTGCATGAACTGCAATTCGTTTTGTATGCAGAATCCCGAAAAGATGTTGTTTCATATCCGCGGCTCTCTGGGAAGCACCGTGTTGCTGAATGGCGATAAGATAGAGCGGCTGAATACAAAAACGGCCCAAACCATGTCTGCCCTGGTCTATCCTTCCTGGCATCCCAGCGGACGATATATCGCCTTTTCGGTGAACGACACCAAGCAGGCTTTTCATCTGAACGACCGTAACCGTGTGGAAGTATATGATTATAAATCGGATGTGGTAGTATACGATATAGATAAACATGAAGTCGTTACGACGCCTCCCCTGTTTTCCGAAAGCCGGATGGAGACATTCCCTTCCTTCTCGCCCGATGGCCAGACGCTTTATTTCTGTACCGCCGATACCTGTACGATGCCCGATGAATTTACA
>JAISCM010000137.1 GCA_031265595.1 Tannerellaceae bacterium | reverse complement strand
CGAAGACTTTTTTCTACTATTATGATGTTTCTTTCGAACCATTATGATGGTCCGGAAGAAGCATCATAATGGTTTGGAAGAAACACGATGATGGTCTGGAAGAAACATCATAATGGTTTGGAAGAAACACGATGATGGTTTGGAAGAAACACGATAATGGTCTGGTAGAGACATCATAATGGTTTCAGGCAGTGATAGGTGGATGACTTCCGCAACCGCAGGTCGATAACCGCAGGTCGATGACCTACGGTTATGAAAATATAGCCCTAAAGGGCCATGTTGTTAAGTTAAGAGTCTATGCCGTAAGGCATTAAATTTGGATAACCCCGGCGCGCAGCCCGGGGTAGAGACGGCCTCTTCCTATCCTCAACTCCGTAGCGAGTTGAACAGCTCCGCCGTTCAGATAGAGGGTGGCCGTTCATACCCCGGGCTTCGCGCCGGGGTTATCGAACTTTAACGCCCTCCGGCGTAGACGCTTACAGGCAGTGATAGGAGGATGACTTCCGCAACCGCAGGTGGATGACCTACGGTTATGAAAATATAGCCCTTTAGAGCCATGTCGTTAAGTTAAGGGCTAAGGGGGTATGCCGTAAGGCATTAAATTTGGATAACCCCGGGCGTAACCCGGGATAGAGAGGGTCTCTTCCTCTCTGAACTACGTAGTAGTTCAACCCTCTTCGGGGTTGGTACAGAGAGATATACGCTTTACCCCGGGTTGCGCCCGGGGGTATCGAACTTCAACGCCTTCCGGCGTAGGGGCTTACCTTCACCTGATTACTTTATTTCCTTAACTTATACCGACGCACGGTATGGTTTTGTGCATTGCCCATCAGGGCATTCAGACCAATAGAAAAAATCCTTCCTTCGCGAATGTTCTTTTTTTGCATTTCTTTTATTTGTTAGCGGAAAATCTTGCGATCGTGTGACGGAGGGGGATGTATTTTTTGAAAACAGTTTGCGAAAAATGATAATTAGTGGAGGATGTCTTGCCTTTTTTGGACTATTTTTCTGCTGGATTATATATTAAAACATCTGATATTGATGCGGTTTCGTATGATGTTCGTTATATGTAAGAAACGACAACAAAAATGATAATAATGATAATTTCGTTAGATGGAATACCACTACTTTTGCCCTGTGACTCGATAGTTTTTTCACAGCCACTTGAAGATCGTAACAAAAAGAATGTAATTAAAACAGATAAGTGTCTTTCGTAAATTTGATTTTTTATGATGCATAACATAACATATGCGTATACAATGGTGTTTCATTTAGGAAAAAGCCATTATCTCCGGGTTTTTATCATCTGTATGATAGCGATTCAGGGGCTTTCCGCACAGCAGGTTGGAGTAAAAAGCAATCTCTTGTACGACGCTACCTCTACGATCAACCTGGGGCTCGAAATCGGGTTGGCTCCCAAATGGACGCTTGAATTACCTGTCAACTACAATCCGTGGGATTTCCCGGAAAACCGCAAGCTGAAGCATTGGGCTGTACAGCCGGAAGCGCGTTATTGGCTCTGCGAAAAATTCATCGGACATTTTATAGGATTGCATGCTACGGTAGCCGGTTACAATGTAGGCGGGCTGAAAATGCTGGGCCTTGAGGAGCACCGGTATGAAGGCGATATGTACGGAGGAGGCTTTTCGTACGGCTATCAATGGGTACTCTCTAAGCATTGGAGCATAGAAGCAACAGTGGGCGCAGGCTATCTGCATCTTAGCCATGGCAAGTATCCCTGCGGAAAATGCGAAACGAAGGAAGACAATTATACCAAAAACTGGTTTGGCCCTACCAAAGCAGGCGTTAGTATCATCTACGTCATTAAATAAGAAGGGGAGCAACATATATGAAAAAGAGATATAAGACAGGCATAGTGATTTTGGCCGGACTACTTATGATGGCAACCTTTGGCGTGAATGCCCAGACGGAAGCCCTCATCTTCAACGAGCAGATCCCGGTAAAAATACAACGGCTGCGCCAGGTGGAAGATTCCGTTCAGTTGGTAATGGATATAGACCTGACAAACGTAAAGATAGGCACGGAGCGTTCGCTTGTGCTTACGCCTGTATTTGTATCCCCCCAAGGACGCGAAGTAAAGATGAAAAACATCCTGCTGAACGGACGCCAGCGCCATAAAGCCTTCCTGCGCGAAGTAGCCTTCAACGGCTGGGAGCGCGACGTTAAAAAGAAACATTACAGCGTGCTTGCCCTCACGAAAGAGAACCGTAAGGTATACCGCTATACGCAATCAATGGGCTTTGAGAGCTGGATGCGCGACGCCATCATGAATATAGAAACAGACCTGTGCGGCTGTGCCGGGCATGTACCACAAACCGCTTCCGAAAAGGTGGCCAACCGTATCGTGCTGGAAGGAGCAAAAGAGTACCGCACCCTGCCCAACGTGGCGTATATCCATCCGGAAGTAGAACAGATAAAAGCGCGTAGCGAATCGAGCGATGTATTCCTTGACTTCGCGGTAGCCCGGACGGAGATCAATCCGGCCTTCGGAAACAATCCCCGCGAACTGGCCAAAATAGAACAACTCGTAAATGAGATCCGTACAGATAAAAACCTTACCGTAACAGGAGTGATGATCTCCGGTTATGCCTCGCCGGAGGGCGACGTTAATTTCAATAACCGTTTGTCTCGCGGCCGTGCCGAAGCCTTGCAGCAATATCTGTCTATGCATGCGGGCATACCCACCCATTTATACCGGATAGGTTTTGCCGGCGAAGACTGGGAAGGCTTAGCACGGCTAATACAAAACTCATACATCGAACCCAAAAGTGCGATCCTTTCCATCATCAACTATAATAATCCGGCAGAACGCAAGAACCGGCTAAAAGCGTTGAACGGCGGACGCACCTATCAACAATTATTACATACCTTATACCCTCAGTTGAGGCGGGTAGTGGCCAAGATAGACTATAATGCAAGGAACTTCCGCGTAGAAGAAGCCAGGCAGGTTATCAAGACGCATCCCAAACAATTGAGCCTGAACGAAATGTTCTTAGTGGCTAATACGTATCCGGAAGGAAGTAAAGAATTTATGGAAGTATTTGAGATTGCCGTAAAGATATTCCCGAACGATCCGGTAGCCAATCTGAACGCCGCCGCTTCCGCCCTATTGGCGAAAGACCTCTCTCGTGCTGAACGCTATTTGCAAAAAGCAGACAAAAGCGCTCCTGAGTATTATAATAACCTCGGCGTTTTAAATATGATGCAAGGAAATAACGCAAGAGCCAAAAATTTATTTCAGCGCGCATCCGACGCGGATATCGACGCTGCAACAAAGAACCTGGAAGAATTGCGCAAGAAAGAAAATGCCGATAAACAACTTAAAAACTAAAATCAACACAACTAATTTGCAATTTCAATTGTTATAAATTTAGAATTAAGAAATGTTTTACTAATTAATTAAATTCGAGTAGAAATGAAAAAGATGTTTAAATTATTTATGTGTGCCGCCGTAATTACGGCCGCCTT
>JAISCM010000115.1 GCA_031265595.1 Tannerellaceae bacterium | reverse complement strand
GCTGAAAAAACCTTTTTTCGGTTGCATGAAAGGCACGGTTACATGGATGAGCGATGATTTTAACGCGCCGCTGGATGAATTTAATCAAAAGGCTCTTCCGGCAGATTCTTAAGATTCTTCACATACCTGTCCGGATTAAATGGTATTTTGTGTTTTAAAACATCAAATAATTCAACGGCGAGGCATTGACCAATCAACATCTTCGCATCATTTTTGCTATATCCAAGTCTGACCAACCGGTTCAGCGTCTGCTTTGTTTCAGGTGGGTCGTTTAATTTTATCTGATTATCAATAATCTCAAGAATCTGTTGTCGTAATTCCTCTTGTGCTCTCACCTATAAATATTTCTGTTGTTGCTAATTGGCTCGTAAAAGTAATCATAATTTCTGACATGCAGCAGTGCAGTACTCTCTTTTGTATAGGGGTTTCGTGCGTATATCATTGAAAATATAATGAAACAAATATGGATAAAAGGGTAATTTCCGGTGTACTATATTATCTTTGCAGTAATTATTAACTGTATACCATGCGAAAAAGTAACTACGACAAAAGCCCGGCTACTAACCTTGACGGCAGGCTATGGAAAGGTTGGCCGGCAGTGATCGAAGAGCTGAGAGAAGCTTCTTCGGTAGTAGATGATGATACGGGGCAACATATTCTGGCGGTAGAATATTACCACGGCGTATATGCCGGTGAAGTATCCGCCCATCTCGGGCAACTGCGTCCTGCCCTTTGGATCGATATGCAAACTCTTTTGAAGGCTCCTTCCGCCATCGAAGCCATGACGGCGCCTTATCTTACGGACGATGCTTTGTTTGGGCATCGCGCCTTTTTTACCTATACCGATTATCTGGATGAAGAGAAAGTCTCGGCCTGCCGCAGACTGATAGAGAAAACGAAAGGCCTCATCCTTATTACCGGCCATGGAGCTGCCGAATTTTGCCCCTCTCCCTATACATTAATATATATAGATATGGCGAGGTGGGAAATCCAGCAACGTTTTCGCCGTAAGGAAATAAATGGTCTGGGGGTGGAAAACAAGGACGATTCGCCCGCCGCCCATTACAAACGGGGCTATTTTATAGATTGGATTGTGTGCGATACGCTCAAGAAGAAACGATTACCCCGGGTAGATTACTGGATAGACACGCATCAGCCCGAAGTTCCTAAAATGATTACGGGGCAAACCATGCTGGAAGGACTGGAAAAGACGGCCCGCCAGCCTTTTCGCGTAGTCCCCTTCTTCGACCCGGCTCCCTGGGGAGGGCAATGGATGAAGGATGTATGCGGCCTCGACCGGGATGTCGTCAATTATGGCTGGTGCTTTGATTGCGTCCCCGAAGAGAACAGTCTGTATCTGCGCGTCGCCGGCGAATTGTTTGAGATGCCTGCTAATAACCTGCTCTTCTACCAGTCGCGCCAGGTGCTGGGTAGTCCGGTAGAGGCCCGTTTTGGCGACGACTTCCCTATCCGCTTTGACTTCCTTGATACGATAGAAGGGGGCAACCTGAGCCTTCAGGTGCATCCCACCAACCAATACATCCGCGATACCTTCGGCCTGTATTATACGCAAGACGAAAGCTATTACCTGCTGGATGCCGGAGAAGGCGCCACCGTCTACCTGGGATTAAAGACAGGCGTAGACCCGGAAGAGATGATCCGGGCGCTGAACGAATCGTACAAAACCGGTAAGCCTTTCGCCGCCGACAGGTATGTAAACCAATGGCCGGCCCGGAAGCACGACCATTACCTTATTCCGGCCGGAACCGTCCATTGTGCCGGGGCCGGAGCGATGGTGCTCGAAATTAGCGCTACCCCCAGCCTCTTTACCTTCAAACTATGGGATTGGGGGCGATTGGGCTTAGACGGCCTTCCCCGTCCGATCAATATCAGACATGGCTCGCACGTTATTCAATGGGAGCGGCAAACCGAGTTTGTACAACAGCAATTAGTAAATTGCATAACCCCTGTTGCCGAAGGCGATGGATGGAAAGAGGAGCGCACAGGCTTGCACGAGAATGAGTTTATAGAAACCCGCCGCTATTGGTTTACAAAGAAAGTACCGCTTCAGACCGGCAGCAGCGTAAACGTATTGAACCTTGTAGAGGGCGACGAGATACGAATCGAAAGCCCGGCGCGGTTATTCGATCCGTTTGTTGTACATTATGCCGAAACATTTATCGTACCGGCCTGTGTAGGCGAATATACAATGCGCCCCTGCGGTTCTTCCGAAGGCAAAGGGTGCGGAGTTATTAAAGCATCAGTCAGATATTAATAAAAATAAACCATGAAAACAAGACTATTGATCAGTTTCATTTTAGTACTTACCATCCTTCCGGCCTGCGGAAGGAAGAATCCATTGGCGGATGCCGACAAAGCATTGGCCGCACAAATCCTTCAGGATACGCTTATGAACAAGGTAGAGGCCATGGCGCTCGAAGTAATAAAAGGCGGTTTCAATGCCGGCGACGGTTACGGCGATGTATGGATCCGCGATTACAACACCTTTATCGACGCCGCCATGTTAGTGATGCCCGACGAACAGATACAGGAGAATCTGCTCACCTTCTTCCGCTTTCAGGGGCCTGAAGGCGATATACCCGACGGCTTTTTTGATATTAACAACGTACCTCAGAGCGAAGACGGCTATTACCGCTTCTCGGAACTTGAGCCCCGCTACGCCGCCCATAAGAACACCGTAGAGACCGATCAGGAATCGTCTCTGGTACAAGCCGTGTGGCGATACGTCAATAAAAGCGGCAACAAAGCCTTCCTCCAGCAGGAAGTAGGCGGCATCACCGTACTCAACCGCCTGGAATGGTCTTTACAATACCTTCTGCATCACCGCTTCGACAGCTTGCACGGCCTGCTATGGGGAGCAACCACTGCCGACTGGGGAGACGTGCAGCCCGAACACCCCTGGGGCGTAGCCTTAGACGAACAATCGCATCCCTGCCTCGATATTTATGATAATGCCTTCTTCATTATTGCAATGAATCATTTTATAAGTTTAACAGATGATGTAGAGACCAAAGAATACTGGGCGGAAATACGCAATGAAACGTATAGGAATGTAAGGATATACCTGTGGGATGGGCAACGGCAGAAGTTTATCCCCCATGTATACCTGAACGGCTCTCCTTTCCCTGAAGACTTTGACGAAGCCGTTGTTTACTATCACGGCGGAACAGCTATGGCTATCGAAGCCGGGCTTCTGTCGCGCGAAGAGATAGCCGTAGCGAACGCTGCCATGGTGGCCAACGTAAAAGCCTCCGGAGCCCCCACTATCGGGCTGACCGTATACCCCCCGTACCCCGAAGGCTTCTTCCAAAACAAAGGAATGTACCCCTACGGATACCAGAACGGAGGAGACTGGACCTGGTTCGGCGGACGGATGATCCAGCAATTAGCCCGCAACGGATTTGCCCGCGAAGCCTACGACGAACTCTATCCGATGCTGGAACGGATCGTAGAAAACAACGGTTTCTACGAATGGTATACCCTCGACGGCAAACCCTCCGGATCCGGTACCTTCCGTGGAGAAGCCGGCGTATTACACCGAGCCATAAAAGATTTAAGAGACTGGGCCTCGCGCCAGGTAAAACAATAAGCTATGAGCAGCCCTATCTATCAGCATGATAAACGGATTGTAATGACGCTCGACGCCGGGGGGACAAACTTTGTCTTTTCGGCCATGCAGGGCGGAAAGGAGATTGTAGCCCCGGTTTGTTTGCCGGCAAAGGCAGCGGATAAAGACGCCTGCCTCCATAACCTGAAAGACGGTTTTCACCGGATACGGGCATGTTTGCCCGACCCGCCTGTTGCGATTAGTTTTGCTTTTCCCGGCCCGGCAGACTATCCGGCAGGGATCATCGGCGATCTTCCGAACTTCCCTTCTTTCCGGGGAGGCGTTGCCCTTGGGCCTTATCTGAAGAAAATATTCGGTATACCTGTCTTTATAAATAATGATGGAAACCTCTTTGCCTATGGAGAAGCCCTGACCGGCATATTGCCCGAAATCAATCGTCGCCTGCAAGAGGCCGGAAGTATCAAACAATATAAAAACCTGCTCGGCGTAACATGGGGAACCGGTTTTGGTTGCGGCGTCGTACTGAACGGAAATCTCCTGCAAGGAGACAACGCAGCCGGTGGCGATATATGGTGCTTCCGCAACAAAAAATATCCACACTATATTGTAGAAGAAAGCGTAAGCATACGAGCCGTAAAACGTGTCTACCGCGAACTATCCGGCGATGCAAGAGAGCAAACCCCTGAAGATATCTACCATATAGCAGAAGGAGACCTGCCCGGCGATAGAAAGGCGGCGATTGCTTCCTTCGCCGAATTGGGCGAGATAGCAGGCGATGCCATAGCCTCTGCCGTTACCTTAATTGATGGCATTGTAGTTGTGGGCGGCGGATTGGCGAATGCTTCCAAATACATTTTCCCGGCTCTCCTGAATGAACTGAATAGCCCGACCGGCATGATGGACGGTAGCCGTTTCTCGCGCCTGCAAATGAAAGCATTCAACCTGAACGACGACGAACAGTTTGCCGAATTTGCAAAAGGAAGCGCCACGAAGATACCCGTTCCGGAAACCACCCTCCCAATCGATTACGACCCCTTCAAACGAATCGGAGTGATCACAAGCCGGCAGGGAACCAGTTGCTCAATAGCCATGGGCGCCTATCTATACGCCTTGAATTATGTATAATTGTGTGAAAATACCATAACATGATATAATTATCTTTGTTTTTTCGTTTTTTTTGATAATTATCGGGTTTTAGAATAAAATTACACATTATATTTGCGTCAAATAAAGTTTATACACAAAAAGGTTAAATGTATACTGTCAGGGCTTGTGAAAGTCCAGACAGTATTTTTTTAATAGTACTCCTTTCACCCTCCTTTC
>JAISCM010000110.1 GCA_031265595.1 Tannerellaceae bacterium | reverse complement strand
CCCGGACATACGGCCGACCGCCTGAATGGTCTGCCGGTAATAGTAACCAATCACCGGCGGGTAGCCTCTTTTACCGTTACTCCCTTTGCCGGAAATGAAGAAAGGCAGCCCCGGTGGCTCAATTACGACAGGGAAAGGATCACCCCTTACCGTTATCAGGTTTATCTGGAAGATGATGCGATAGAAGTAGATTACGCCCCTTCTCATCAAAGCGCCCTTTATACGTTTACTTTTGAGCAAGGCGGAAGGCCTAATCTGCTGTTTGAATGTAGAAGAGGGAAACTGATTGCCCGTGATAATACCATCAGCGGCTATCAGCAACTGAATGATAAAACAAAAGTCTATTTTTATGGCGAGACCGATGTTATGCCGGAAAAGAATAAGGTATCGGAATCGTTGCTATTAATAACGATGCCCGATAACACACAGCGCGTAAGCATGCGCTACGGTATCTCTTATATCAGCGAAGAACAGGCTGAAAAGAATGTAAGAAAGGAAATATCCGATTACAATATAGACGCCGTAGCAAAGGCCGGACGGGCAGCATGGAATGAAGCATTGAACAAAATTGCGATAGAAGGCGGTACAGACAACGAGAAGGCGATTTTCTACACCTCGCTGTACCGGGCTTATGAACGCCCGGTGAATATAAGCGAAGACGGATATTACTTCAGCGCGTACGACGGCACAATACATGCCGACGGCGGCCAGCCCTTCTATACAGACGACTGGATATGGGATACCTACCGGGCAGCTCATCCGCTCCGGGTATTGATCAACCGGGAGGCTGAAAATGATATTATCCGCTCATACCTGTTGATGGCCGAAGAGAAAGGAACCAACTGGATGCCTACTTTCCCCGAAATTACCGGCGACGCCCATTGTATGAACTCCAATCATGCCGTAGCATCTGTAATTGATGCCTATAATAAAGGTTTGCGCGGCTTCGATCTGGAGAAAGCCTATCTGGCCTGTAAGGAAGCGATAGAAGGAAAATCATTGATCCCCTGGGTAGAAATACCGGCGGGCGAATTGGACGACTTTTACAAAGCACACGGCTTCTTCCCGGCATTGAAGCCCGGAGAGAAAGAGACGGTCTCTACAGTTCATTCATGGGAGAAACGCCAACCCATTGCCGTTACGCTGGGTACGTCTTACGACCATTGGTGCCTTTCGTTGATTGCCCGTACATTAGGTAAGACGGAAGAGGCTGATTTGTTTTTGAACCGTTCGTATAATTACCGGAATGTGTTTAATCCGGAAACGGGCTTTTTCCATCCGAAAGATAAAGACGGCGCGTTTATAGAGGGGGTAGACTATCGCTATTCGGGCGGCTTGGGAGCCCGTGATTATTATGATGAAAACAACGGCTATATCTATCGCTGGGACGTGCAGCACAATATCGGCGACCTGGTATCGCTTGTGGGCGGGAATGAGGCTTTTGTACATGCGCTCGACCAAATGTTCAGCGAGCCATTGGGGAAGTCGAAATGGGAATTTTATGCCGCATTGCCCGACCATACCGGCAATGTAGGGCAATATTCGATGGCCAACGAGCCCTGCCTGCATATACCTTATTTATATAACTATGCCGGACAACCCTGGAAGACGCAGAAACGGATCCGCACGCTGCTCGACCAATGGTTTCGCAACGACCTGATGGGCGTGCCGGGAGACGAAGACGGCGGCGGCATGTCGGCTTTTGTTGTATTCAGCCAGATGGGCTTTTATCCGGTCACGCCCGGGTCGCCTACCTATAATATCGGCAGCCCGGTCTTCTCTCATGTAAAGATGGATCTGGGCGATCATACGTATTTTGAGATCATAGCAAACAATGCCTCCCCCGAAAATAAATATATCCAATCGGCTACATTAAACGGAAAGGAGCTGAACCAGGCCTGGTTTGCGCATGACGACATAAAAGACGGCGGCCTGCTGATAATAGAAATGGGGCCGAAAGCCAACCGCGAATGGGGAAAAAACACGCCTCCTCCTTCCGCAAATTAAGAGGATAGATGCAACGTTTCGCTATTCTTTCGCGTACCTATATATATAGGTAATTATTAATAATTTGTTGATATGAAAAAGAAAGCTTTTCTGTTTATTACCGGCCTTTTACTGTGGGCCGGTTCATTTACATTCCTTCATGCCGAAAGGATAAAGGGGAATGGGAACGTGATAACGAAAGAGATTCAGGTATCCGATTTTAAAAGTATAACAGTCGGGCCCGGCGTAGAATGTAGTAACCGTTTCTTCAGTAAGAATACGTACCAATCGCCTGTCTTGAACTTTACACAGACAACGGGCGCTTTGGCTCTTTCCATTACAATGGATGAAAATTTATTCTCGTCCCTGGAAATAAAGTCCGACGGAAACGAACTGTCTATCCGCACCCCAAGAGGCATCGTTATTAACCCGAGCAAATTAGAGATAAACGCAAGCGCGAAGGAATTGAAGAAAGTGGCTGTATCCGGCTGTATCGATTTTGTTACCGCCAACGCGTTCCGGTCAGACCGGCTGGAGATTGCCATCAGTGGAGCAAGCGATGTAAAAATCAACCATCCCACACAGATCGATCAATTTATTATCCGGATAAGCGGCGCCGGCGATCTGATAGCCGAAGAGCTGGCTTGTAAAGAATTGGAAACAAATATCAGCGGCGCCGGCGATATTGTGCTGAAAGGGAAGGCTGATAAAGCCCGGTTCACCGTCAGCGGCGCCGGCGACATCAAGGCATACGACTTTATGGTGAAAGACCTGGAATGTAAAGTATCCGGAAGCGGCGACGCCAAAATAACGGCTACCGAAACACTGAACGCTACCGTATCAGGCACAGGCGATATTCGCTATAAAGGCAATGCCAGGGCAAACACCCGGGTTTCCGGCTTTGGCGACATTAGAAAAGTGGATTAAGTAACCGGTGAAGTCGTTGGTTTATCTCATTGTTTTAGTTGTTTATATTCAATGATTTATTGCTTTGCTCGCCACCTATTGATGGTTTCACCCTTGTGAAACGAGCGTTTCACAAGGGTGAAACCATCGTTTCACAGGGGTGAAACACCTGTTTCACGGGTGTGAAACCCTCAAATGGATACCACAAGTAGATGAAATTAGTATATACAAATCCACAAAATTATACATTACAGGCAGTAATTGTTTTCGCATCCGGCAGAAACAGAGATAGTAGACTTCAGGGAAGCGAAAGGGAATTACGATTTTGGCAAAATCAGCGAATTACAGCGTTATCGTATAAAGCAAGGAGAATAAAAAATAGTTCTTCTTCTGATAAATAGGCAGAATTTGCTTATTTTTGCCCCGAAACTAATAACAGGAAAGACATGAAAGGAATTGTTTTAGCAGGAGGCTCCGGTACGCGACTATACCCTATCACCAAAGGAGTATCAAAGCAATTATTGCCCATCTATGACAAACCGATGGTTTATTATCCCATATCCGTATTGATGCTTGCCGGCATCAGAGACATTCTTATTATATCAACGCCGCAAGACTTACCCGGGTTTCGCCGGCTTTTGGGCGACGGGTCAGACTTTGGCGTAAGGTTCGATTATGCCGAGCAACCCTCGCCCGACGGATTAGCCCAGGCGTTTATCATTGGCGCGGATTTTATAGGAGATGATTCCGTTTGTTTGGTGTTGGGCGATAATATATTCTATGGGCAAAGCTTTACCGCCCTGTTGAAAGAATCGGTACTTACAGCCGAAGAACATCAAAAATCCACCGTGTTCGGCTATTATGTAACCGACCCGGAACGGTATGGCGTAGCTGAATTTGATAAAGAAGGAAATGTGCTCAGTATAGAAGAAAAACCCTGCAACCCTAAATCAAACTATGCCGTAGTAGGGCTTTATTTCTATCCGAATAAAGTAGTGGGCGTGGCCAGACAAATAAAGCCTTCCCCCAGGGGAGAGCTGGAAATAACCACCGTAAACCAGGAATTTCTGAAAGAAAATGAATTAAAAGTACAGCTATTAGGACGAGGTTTCGCCTGGCTTGATACCGGAACGCATGATTCATTATCCGAAGCTTCTACCTTTGTGGAAGTAATAGAGAAGCGACAAGGATTGAAAATAGCCTGCCTGGAAGAAATAGCTTACCGGAATAAATGGATAACGGATAAACAGTTGGCGCAATTGATTGCCCCCATGTCGAAAAACCAGTATGGTCAGTATTTGGCGAAGATAAAGGAGTTAGAGTAGTCAGAGTAGTTAAGTAGTTAAGTAGAAAAACTCCCTGACTCCTTGACTACTTAACTCCTTAACTACTCTGACTACTTGACTCCTTGACTACTTTATTCCTAATTTCATACCAATTTTATGATAATACTGTCTACTCGTTGTTCTTCGGAAAGCAATACTTTTGATTTACATTTATTTAGTAAGGCAGTAGATGTATTTTTAATTATTTTATGTTGAGTGTAACATTTTAAAGAAATTACTTGTTATAATGAGAAAAAGGGTTAAATTTGCCTCAAGTTTGGCCGTCAAGAAAAAGATTAATTAATTTGGTAAAAATGATTGTTTAATTAAAATGTTGATGAATATGAAAACAAAATTTTTGACTTTAGCGTTGCTGTCGTGCTTTGTTATTTCTGCTTCAGCCCAGGAATATCAACCACAGATTGGTTTTAGCACAGAGACAGGGGCGAAAACGAACTTCAAGAAAAACAAATCCGGAGACAACTGGTTTCTTTCTTTAGCTGGCGCCGGAACCATGTTTTTTGGAGATGACAACAATGATGCCGACTTTGGAAGCCGGATAACCATTGCGCCTCAGGTATCATTCGGGAAATGGTTTAATCCGTATTTTGCCATGCGCGTTCAGGCAACAGGCGGCGCATTACGTTCTTATGAAGACAGAGGGGGAACGACTATGTTTTCACAGCATAATACGTTTGCCGGCGCCCATTTAGACTTTATGTTGGACCTTACGAACTATTGGGCTCCTTACCGCGAATCAAAAGTATTCCGCTTCATTCCCTGGATCGGTTTGGGTTACTCACAGCGTTGGAGTGAGAAAGCACAAAACATTCCAAGAACGGAATCTCCTACATTAAATACCGGTATCCTGACGGCTTTCCGTTTGAGCAAACATGTTGACCTCAACGTTGAAGTACAGGGAATCCTGTTGAATGAAGATTACAACCGGGTTTATAAAAGAAAACTCAGCGACGGTATTGTGCAGGTTTCTGCCGGTCTGACATTCAAATTGGGTAAAACTGATTTTGAAGTGATCGAACCAATGGATTACGCCTTGCTGAATGATTTGAATGGCCAGATCAATAACCTGCGCGCTCAGAATGATGAGTTGAGCAAACGTCCGAAATCATGCCCGGACTGCCCGGAAGTTGTTCCTGCCAAGGTTGTAAACAACTATGCTGAAAACGTAGTATACTTCCGTATCAATAGTTCAAGAATTGACAAGAACCAACAAATCAATATCTTTAATACGGCTGAATTTGTAAAAGAAAACAG
>JAISCM010000072.1 GCA_031265595.1 Tannerellaceae bacterium | reverse complement strand
TATTTTAATGCAAAGCAATATACCCGGTCGGCTACGCTGCTGGAAGAATTGGTGACGATCTTTAAAGGTACGGCCTACGCCGAAGAGTCATTATACTTACTGGCCCAGAGCTATTACGGGCAGAAAGATTATCAAACGGCTTCGCAATATTTCAATACATATTATACTACCTATCCTAAAGGCGAGTATGTAGAAATGGCCCGTTACTATTCGGGCTACGGCTTATATCTGGATTCGCCGGACGCCCGGTTAGACCAGACGCAAACATACGAAGCGATCAATCAGCTACAATTGTATCTGGAGTATTATCCGCAGTCGGAACGTTCGGCGGAAGCGCAGACGATCATGTTTGAGCTTCAGGAGAAACTGGCTTATAAAGAATTGTTGGCTACCCATCTGTATTACAACATGGGTACTTATATGGGTAACAATTACCAGGCTTGCGTAATAACGGCGCAGAATGCACTGAAGAACTATCCGTTTTCAAAATACAGGGAAGAGTTTATCTACCTGATGCTGCAATCAAAATATGAATTGGCCCTGGTGAGCGTAGACGAAAAGCTGCAAGGAAGGTATCGCGACGTGGTAGATGAATATTATAACTATACGAACGAATACCCCGAAGGGAAATACATGAAGCAGGCCAAACGCTTCTACGACTATGCCAGCAGGCGAATCACCGACAGCTATTAATGAATTAAATATTAAAAACAAGTATATGGATTATAGAAAGTCAAATGCTCCGGTCTCTACGGTTACGCGAGACATGATGAAGTTGTCTGTCGATACAGGTAACGTTTATGAAACAACAATGATTATTGCCAAGAGGGCCAACCAGATCACGGTGGAAATGAAACAGGATCTGGAAAAGAAACTTCAGGAGTTTGCCTCTTACAACGATAATCTGGAGGAGGTATTTGAAAACAGAGAACAGATTGAAATCTCCCGTTATTACGAGAAACTTCCCAAACCTACGCTTATTGCCGCCCAGGAATACGAAGAAGGGAAAGTATATTATAAGAATCCGGCAAAAGATAAAGGAGGCTTTTAATTTCGTTGGCCGTTGGCCGTGCGATTCATTTCTATGATTCAACGGCCAACGGCCAACTGTCAATTGAAAAATCATGTTACAAAGAATACAAACTGTTTATTTACTTATCATTGCTGTGCTGGCAGCTCTTATGTTGGTTATGCCTTTATCGGTACTACAAATTGGCGACACCTTTTATACGTTTGAGGCTTTTGGTGTGAACGCTGTGATGACTACTTCGGAAATTGTTTATCCCACCTGGGGGTTGTTTGTGCTGGCTGCCCTCGTTTCCCTGCTGGCCTTGTTTACGATCTTCCTTTATAAAAAGAGGATGTTGCAGATACGCCTCTGTATATTCAATGCGATCCTGATGCTTGGGTTTTATGGATTCTTTGCTTATCTGATTGTTATTATGAAGCAGCAATTAGACGTATCCGTCAGTGTACGGATCGCCTTATCTTTCCCTCTTATCTGCCTGATCCTCGATTACCTGGCGATACGTAATATCGGCGCCGACGAAACGTTGGTGCGTTCGCTTGAGCGATTAAGATAATACGCGCTATAAAGCGATCAGAAACGTAAGCTTTCCGAAGATCACCTGGCTGGATGATTGTGGGAAAGGGTCGCCTCTTCTGTTATTGAAGAAATCGCCTAATCCATAGTAATAACGTCCTTCCAGCAGGAAATTGCCGATGCCGGTTCGTATCTCAATGCCGGGGCCGCCGCCAATGCCCCAGGCAAAGTTCTTTTCTACAGGTTTTGTATGCAACTCGCGGTAGCGGCTATCCAGCGATTCTTCAAAATCGCCCGGCAGGTTTGTCGTTGTCTTTTCATTCATCACAAAACCAATCTTCGGGCCGAGGTTCACAAAGAAGCGCACACGTTTCCCCCCAAAGTAGATGTGGGTAAGGAAAGGAACTTCTATAACATCTATATGCCGGGTATACTGTAGCGCCGGATCTTCAAACTTCTCATCCCATCCCTGTTGTGTATAATTCACTTCGAGGATCAGGCCCAAGTGATTCTCCGTTATCCAGCGGCTGGTAAAACCAATGTGTGTGCCCACTAAGTATTGCGTCTGTATTTTAGGTACAAAACTAACACTGGACACACCCATTCCAAAGGAACCTCCGAAAGACAGCTCTTTCCTGAAAGCATTTTGCCCGTTCATCATCGCAGCGGCAGAAACGAATAGGGCCATTGACAGTGAGATGAAGCGTTTATTCATTCGTGTAACTCATGGCGGATTACATTAAAATCACGTTTATTATAATGCACGATAAACAAGTTGGTATTGATAAATCCGCCCCAGTTATTGGCGCGGTGGAAATCAAATCCTGTCTGAATACTCTTATAATGGATCTTATCTAAGTTATTCTCGAAATTAGTACCATACCTGTGTATCGCATCAAAGAAGAACAATCCGGTATCAAAGCCCAGTATACCATATTTAGGATACGTATTCATCATCTCTTTGCTATACCATGTTTTGTATTTAGCGTTGAAGCGCAATACATCACTTGCCATATTATCGGCATAGAAATTAGTATAAATGTAGGTGTCGAGCGCATAGAAATCATCCAGGCATTCACGCGTGTACGTTTGCCATTCGGGATAACCGAACATATTAATAATGTACGAAGGATTGGCCTCTACGATCGACCGGAGCGGAGAACGTATTTTGTTTAATGCAGCCCTCGAACCCGAAATGGGTAT
>JAISCM010000008.1 GCA_031265595.1 Tannerellaceae bacterium | reverse complement strand
GCTTCTACGGCGATAGCGAGCATCTTCTGGCGCGTCTCTTTCTTGATGAAAGGAGAAGGGGCTTCTTCTATTACTTTCTGGTTTCTGCGCTGGATAGAACATTCCCGTTCGTACAAATGAATGACATTGCCATACTTGTCTCCCAACACCTGTACTTCTATGTGGTGCGGATGCTCTATGTATTTTTCAATGTAGATCGAATCATTGCCGAACGAATTGGCCGCTTCGGAGCGAGACATACGGAAGGCCGCACCCAGATCGGCCTCGCTATGTACCAGGCGCATGCCTTTGCCTCCACCGCCGGCGGCAGCTTTCAGCATAATGGGGTAGCCTATTTCTTTGGCCAATATCTTTACTTCTTCCAGGTCGGTTACAGGCTCTTCCGTTCCGGGAACTACCGGTACGCCGGCTGCCTTCATTATTTTACGCGCTTCCGTCTTCAGTCCCATCTGCCTTATTACGCCCGAGCCTGGCCCGATAAAGATAACGCCTTCCTCTTCGCAACGGTGGGCAAAGTCTGCGTTTTCAGACAAGAAGCCGTATCCCGGATGAATGGCGGCTTTCGTCTTCTTTGCTATTTCGAGGATCAGATCCGGTTTCAGATAGGAGGTATCGTCCATATTTTCCGAAATGCAGTAGGCTTCTTCGGCATATCTTACATGTAAGGCGCCACGGTCTACATGCGTATAGATAGCCACAGTAGGTATATTCATCACGCGGCAGGTACGGAAGATGCGCATGGCTATTTCGCCGCGGTTTGCTACTAATACTTTTCTTAACATCTTTTTACTATTTAATGATTCATGATGCTCCGTCTTTCGTTAGAGCGGAAGGTTGGAATGTTTTTTCGGCGGATTGGATTGCCGTTTATTTGCCAGTAGTTCAAAGCTGCGGATCAACCGGGGGCGCGATACCGACGGTTCGATTATCTCATCCACATACCCTAATTCGGCCGCCCGGTAAGGATTGGCGAATTTCTCACGGTAGTCATCCTGCAATTCCTTCCGTTTCGCTTCTACGTCTTTCGCCGTGGTAATTTCTTTCCGGAATAAGATATTAACGGCGCCATCTGCTCCCATTACGGCAATCTCAGCAGTAGGATAGGCAAAGTTGATGTCGCCGCGGATATGCTTGGAGCTCATCACATCGTAGGCTCCTCCGTAGGCTTTGCGGGTGATAATGGTTACCTTGGGAACGGTAGCTTCGCAATAGGCATAAAGCAATTTGGCGCCGTGCCGTATGATACCGTCGTATTCCTGGTTTACGCCGGGTAAGAATCCCGGTACATCCACAAAGGTGAGGAGGGGAATATTAAAGGCGTCGCAGAAACGGACGAAGCGCGCCGCTTTGACGGAAGCGTTAATGTCTAACGTCCCGGCCAGGGCGGATGGCTGGTTGGCTACCACGCCGATTGTTTTGCCATTCAAACGGATATAACCGATCACTATATTTTTGGCATAAGCTTCCTGTACTTCAAAGAAGTTATGATCGTCGGCAACAGACGTGATCAGCTCTACCATATCATAAGGTTGGTTCGGATTGGGCGGGATTAAATCATCCAGCCTGGTATCAATCCGGTTCGGGCTGTCGGTAGTAGGCACAAACGGGGGCTCTTCCATATTATTATTAGGAAGAAACGATAGCAGCTCCCGCATCTTTAAAATACAATCGATATCATTATCGGCAGAGAAGTGGGCAACGCCGGATTTGACCGTATGGACTTCCGACCCTCCCAATTCGTTTTTAGTAACATCTTCCTGTGTTACACTCTTCACTACATCGGGCCCGGTGATAAACATATAGCTGCTTTCTTTCACCATAAAAATAAAATCGGTGAGGGCAGGAGAGTAGACCGCTCCGCCGGCGCACGGCCCCATAATGGCGCTGATCTGCGGAATGACGCCCGACGCCAACGAATTGCGAAGAAATATTTCCGCATATCCGGCCAATGAACGTACTCCTTCCTGTATGCGGGCTCCCCCCGAATCGTTCAATCCGATAACCGGAGCGCCCAACCGCATGGCCATATCCATGATCTTACATATTTTACGGGCATACGTTTCAGACAAAGCTCCTCCAAACACAGTAAAATCCTGTGCGAAAACAAAAACAGTTCGTTTACCGATACTACCATATCCGGTAATCACTCCGTCGCCTAAAGGGCGTTGTTTCTCCAAACCGAAATCATGACATTGATGAGTAACAAATTTGTCTATTTCAACAAAAGTCCCTTTTTCCAATAGCAATTCGATCCGTTCCCTGGCAGTTAATTTCCCTGCCGCGTGTTGTTTCTCGATGCGGGCATCCCCGCCTCCTAACTCAGCCTGCTGATTTAGGGCGTTTAATTGTTCAATCTTTTCTTTCATGGCGTGTACAAACTTTTATAAGTTTTTGATAAATATAAGCGTATCCTTTTAAATAAACAATCCACCCCTCCATAAAGTTTATCAATCCACCTATCAATTTAATTTATTTCTGCTTTATTTTTACCTTAGCAGATCAGGGAACGTAAGAAAGTTACTTTTTAATTGGGAAGCTTCCCCCTGCTAATCTACTTTCTCCCCCCTTCTTTCTGCATTCAGTCTTGCTTCAATTAATTGGTTTACAGAACGGGGAGCAGAAAGGTCTCCTTTTAGCTTCTTTTCAGCCAGAGAGCGGAGGGGATGTGTTAAAGTATAAGTAGCTGGCATTTTTTATTCATAAAATTCATACAAACTCATTGTTTTTCTTATCTTTGCCGTAATTACTTCAAAAAAGAAATTAAACTTT
>JAISCM010000149.1 GCA_031265595.1 Tannerellaceae bacterium | reverse complement strand
TATCCGGCGAATTTACAGACCTGATGGCCTTCCGCAACACCGACGGCAGCTACGTACTGGTAATCCACAACACAAACGACACCGAGATCAAACCTACTATAAAAATCGGCGACCACACGGTTTCCCTCTCAGTAAAGCCTCAGTCATTCAATACAATCACACTAAACTGTGATTAGTATGATTGGGTTGTAGAAAGAACGCTTAGCCATACGTGGGGAATCACCTGCAAAAGTCATACAATCATCTCATCGTTTTATTGTATTGATGGTGAATAAGTAATCGTTTGATCGCATCCTATTGATCGTCTCACCCAGGTGAGACAGGTGTACCACCCAGGTGAGACAGGTGTACCACCCGGGTGAGACAGTTGTACCACCCAGGTGGGACGATCAATAGGATACGACCAAAACAGGAAACAGATGCGATCTTTTCAATAGTTTTGTATGAAGAAACGGCTTATCCTTATTGATAAATAAATTCGTATTTTCCGGCTTTTTTATAGCTCACAGGTTTCTTCCCGTCATTTAGATTTAAGGAAATGATGCAGTTTTCCGGTATCTCGATCGTGCTTGTTCCATTCTTACGGATATCAAGATTGATATATCCTTCTTTCAACGGGATTCTGCCTTTTACCCAATGTAAGTCTAAGAGTTGCGGGGTCAGGGAATACTCCGAGATTTTTTTGTCGGATTGGGAGAAACCGAAAATACCATGCAATATAGCCACGACGGGTGGAACACCATTGCCACCATGACAAAGGCTTAATCCATAAGGCCGGCTATAAAAGACGAGTTGTTGTTTCAATGATGCTTGCTGTGAGAAGTTTTCCGGGAAACGCGTATGGCCTTGTTGCAACCAATCGCCCCAAACCAGATTGAGCAGGGAGAACATATCCCGGACACGCCCTGCTTTTATATAAGATAGAAACTCATATCCCTTTTCATAGCTGACATCTTCCTTATAATAAGGGATATTAGGGATAACAACATTGTACAAATGATCGTAATCTTCCGGTGGAAACAGGTCTGCCAGCATGGCCCAATACTGCGCATGATGAGACACACGCGTATCTTTTTCTCCATCTATCATATAGCCATTGATAAAGGCTTTCCGGTCTTTATCCCAGAAATGTTTCATAATGTTTTGTTGGAGCACAGCCGCTTTTCCCTCATACTTCTTTGCCAAAGCATTCTCTTTCCAGAGATGGGCGAAATAAGCGCCTATAACATAGTTTTGGTACAACATGATCTGTCCGTAAGCCGGTATGCCTTGTCCGCTCGGCCCCATCTTTGTTGCCCATCCGGGAATAAAGCCTGCCGTTGAATATTTATCGGAAATAAAACCGTTTTCATCTTGGATAAACTCATACAAAGCAAGCATCTGGATGATCCGATCCTTAAATAACAAGGAGGTATTGATATCGCCATAACGCAAGTAATTTTGTTTAAAACCGATCAACGCATGTAAGGGATAATCCACAATACCCAGATCGCTTACTTCCGGCTGGGGAGGCGTTAACGCAATCGACAGGCCATTCCGGGATACTTGTTGGTCACCAAACAGATAATCGCTGGCAAACGAACTTACAATAGCATCCATCGACCAAGGTAGATAATCCCGTTTCGCACCATCCAAATAGAAATTATGCATCGAAGTATGCAAAGTAGCAACACCAGCATGCCACATATCATTCAGATTCGGATCGCTACTTTCGAACTGCATCTGAAACTCAACAGGCCATACCATCGCATCCAAGCTGACAAAGGAAATAGAACAAGATTGCTCACTCTCAATCCTTACATAACGCAAAGCCATTACCGGTAGTGTTATTTCCTGTATGCTATCTGCCAAAGTAAAACGCGCTATTGGCCGCTGTTCGAAATCTTTCAGGTTATCATTCAGTACTTCTTCAGTACTTTCACCAACGAAAAAAGACAAATTGCCCGTCCCTGTTGCACGTAGCTTAACATACCCCACCTCTAAATGACGGAAATCAATAATAATCTGTGCATTCTTACCAAGTTCCAACTTTCCGTTTTTGTTGGTTGCATTCCGTAGTAAAATATAGTTATCTGGCAGTATGCGGACTGTTATTTCCAGTTCACCGTCAGGTAAGAACGAAGGTTTGTTGTATCGCGGATCCGTTTCCGGTGTGTTCCAATGCTTATTATCCAGACTCACTTGCCAACCCTTCTGTTCCGACACACCATCACCTTTAACAATCAGGCAAGGTAGGTGATCGGCGGATAAGACATCAAAAACGAGTGTATGCGTTCCCGCCTCCAGCACGTGATTACGAACGGCTTCGTCTAACTTTTGTCCATCCACAGTACAACTAATTGCCCCCGGTCCGCTCCATCCCAACGCTGTCTTTTGTTGAAGCGTTACCGTCTTCCGAAAAGAAGAAGCGTAAACATCCTTGTTGAATTTCCCCGGATATCCCACATAAGTGCATCTTTCCGCAGATTTCTGTTTATGATATTTCTGCATGTGAGCGCTCAACTGTCCCGGGTACCACATATAAGAACTCCTCCACTCCTCCACATTCGGCTGGCTAATCACCTCACAAGCCGGATCCAACAACGGATCAAACGCCGGACTCTGTGCCTGCAGGCAGGCACAGATGAATAATCCGATCGTAGATAAAAAAAATCTCTTTGATAATAAGTCTCTCATTGTACTTTGTTAAAATATTAATATCCTGGATTTTGTGTTAATGCTCCTCTAGACAAATTGATCTCATTCAGAGGAATAGCCCATAGGTAATCCTTTTCGGGATTAAACTTCCTTTGTTCCACAAATATATGTTTTCCATCTTTAATAGCGCCATATACAGGTTTCAAAATGATCTCTTCCGTTATTTTCCAATGGCGGGTATCCAACAAATGAATGCCTTCAAATGCAAACTCAACTCGTCTTTCATGTCGAATCTCTTCGCGCATCTGTTCTTTCGTCAATCCGGCAGAAAGCGGAGGCATTTCCACACTTGGACGTTGCCGTACCTGATTCACTGCATCATAAACTGACTGATCCGGGCCATTAATCTCGTTTTGAGCTTCCGCATAAGATAATAAGATATCGGCATAGCGCATATAAATGAAATTGGTCCACCCCGGTCGGGTACATCCATCATTGTCAGGATTTATATATTTACGAAATGTATATCCTGTACGGGTAGCATTTGCCGCACCAGTCTGGGGCGTGTATGCTTTTCCTGCAAAAATAGCGCCTTCCCATAAGACGGTATAGCCAAGACGCGGATCACGGTTTTCATAAGGACTTTCAGGCGTATACAATGGAGATTCGGCAATCGGCTTTCCGTCTATACAATAATAGGTATCGACAAGATCCTGCGTAGGCGAAACTGCTTCCCAGCCGCTATATGTTTGCGGCCCGAATGCCTGATCAATAAGGCTACCTTCGGTGAAGTCTTTTGCATTCTCCAGGTATTGATGATCGAAAATCACTTCTTTGCTGTTCTCATAAACCGGATGAAAGAGTTTTTCATAGTTGTCAACTAACCCATAAACTCCTAAGTCCATCACTTCCTTTGCGGTTCTCGCTGCAACATCATACTTATTGAAATATGTACTTATAATTGTTTTCAAAGAAAGAGCCGCACCTCGCGTTGCACGTCCTATTTCCGCCTGATCTTTTCGCTCCAGGGGGAGTAATTGAGCAGCTTCATTCAGATCGTTTATAATGAAATTGTAAACATCCTCAGCAGAATCTCTTGGCGGAATCGTTTCATTCAAGGCTAATGGATGCGTCATGATAGGGACTCCACCAAACAAACGGGCCAATGTGGTGTAGAAGAAAGCACGTAAGAACTTCACTTCTCCAATAAATACTTGTTTCTTTTCCTCACCCGGGCGGTCCATCTGTCCCACCCAGGTGGTACACTTGGACCACCCGGGTGGTACGATCAATAGGATGCGACCAAAACAGGAAACTGATGCGATCTTTTCAATAGTTTTGTATGAAGAAATGTGTAGCGTCTGTACAAAGCTACCCCGCGTGAAGTACAGTAATAACAAACATTAACTTTCCGTCTATAGTTATTGTCTCGTTCTTGTACGACTTTATTATTAAACGACCTAAAAAAATTAAACGACCAAAAAGAATGGCATTAATGGAAGAAGACATAGATAAATACCTTTTTAATCTTTTATCGGATGAAGAAAAGCAACTTGTTTTGAAAGAATTGGATGGCGATAACGTTCTTCAGCAAGAGTTTGCAGATAAGTTGAATACCTTATCTCTTGTCATGGCGCAGGAAAAGGAAGGAGATAAGGCGTATGCGCAACGTAAATACAAAGGTTTCAAGCAAAAAGTCCGTAACGTATTTATCCGTAGAATCATGCTTCAGGCGGTCAGGTACGCGGCGGTTATCCTGCTGGCGGCAGGTATTTTCTCTTTATATCAGTATTATGGAAGCAAACGGTCTGAACCGGCGTATGTATGTTTTGAAGCTCCGGTTGGGCAACGGGCGCTACTTTCCTTGCCCGATGGAACAACAGTATGGCTGAATGCAGGAAGCAAACTGAAGTATCCATCTGATTTTTCTGCCAAAAACAGGCATATAAGCCTTGACGGAGAAGGCTATTTTGACGTATTCAGTGACGAAAAACATCCGTTTACGGTACAAACTGCCTTATCGGAAATAAAGGTATTAGGTACCAAATTCAATGTGAAATCTTATAAGGGAGAAACTTCTTTTATTACGCTATTGAAAGGGAAAGTGGAAATAACTACTTCAGACAAACAGAATAAACTGATATTAAAGCCCAACGAACAGGCTTGTATTTCAGAGGCGAACGGCCATATCACGCTTTCCCGGCAAATCAAGACAGAAGGAGTAAAAGCATGGATATTCGGAGCGTTCGTGTATGTGAATCAGCCGTTGTCGGGCATAGTCAAAGACTTGGAGCGTCAGTTCGATGTAAGGATTTCAATACCCGACCGGCCATTGTCTGAAGAGTTGTTTACAACGAAATCGACGCCTGATGAAACGTTAATACAATTTCTTGATCGCCTGAAAGAAACAAGGGAATTAGATTATGAAATGGACGGGAATAGTATACAAATTTTCAAACGATAAGCAGATAGCCTATGGAGTAAAAAAAGAAAGAAAGAAAGAAAATGAACCGAAGATACGCCAATATCCCCGGTTCCGATTTTGCAAGTAATGCATTGGTGAGTTTTTTAATTTATTACTAACAAAACATTTACAAAATTATGATTTCTGTTATGAAAAACAATTCATGGCGTCGGAAAAGAATGCCGTGGATGAAAAAAAGTTTAGTTATTATGAGATGTGTCTTTGTGTTCCTTTTATCAGGAACATTACATTCAATAGCAAATAACGCTTACTCGCAAGCTACCAGATTATCCCTGCTGCTGAATGATGCGACTGTACAGGAGGTGTTGTCTGAAATAGAAAAGAAAAGCGAATTTTATTTCACTTACAACACCAAACAGATTGACGCCAGCCGCAAAGTCTCCATAGAGATAGAAGACAAGACGGTTTTGGAAATATTGAATCAGCTATTCACCGGGAAAAAAATCAGCTATACAATAAAAGACAGGCATATCATATTATATAAAACGAATGATCTGCAACCCGGCAAGGCTGGCGCTCCTTTTCCGCAACAGATAAGAAAACAAATCACCGGAACAGTCACCGATGAACAGGGCGAACCCATCATCGGAGCCAATGTGATTGAAGCGGGAACTACAAACGGGGTGATAACGGATATAGACGGAGCGTTCTCTTTGCCTGTAGAAGAGAATACAATACTGGAAATATCCTATATCGGGTATATCGTGCAACGCATTCCGGTAAAGAATCAGGCAACTATTACGATTGCGCTGAAGGAAGATTTGCAGGCGTTGGACGAAGTGGTAGTTGTAGGCTATGGGACACAGAAGAAAGTCAACCTCACTGGCGCCGTGACGACGGTGAAGTATGACCAGGAACTGGAAAACCGCCCCATAACCGATGTGTCGCAGGTATTGCAGGGGAAAGTGCCTGGCGTATGGGCTACGCAGTTCTCCGGCAATCCGGGAACAGACGGCGCAACCATCCGTATCCGTGGATATGGTTCGCTGGGAACAGCTACCGATTCGCGCGACCCGAATCCTCTTGTATTGATTGATGGCATCGAGGGACGTATGTCGGAAGTTGATCCGAACGCCATCGAATCGATCACGGTGCTCAAAGACGCAGCTTCGGCAGCCATCTACGGCTCGCGTGCTGCCAACGGGGTTATTTTGATTGAAACGAAAAAGGGCGAAGCGGGTCGTGTCAGCATGTCTTACAACGGCTATGCGGGTGTGCAGCAACTGTCGCATTCGCCTGAGTTTATCACCAATAGCGCCGACTTTATGGAGCTCTGGAACGAAGCGCGCGCGAATACGGGGACGTCTCAATTGTTTCCGAATGATGTAATTGCCGCATTCCGCAGCGGAACGGATCCATACCGGTATCCGAATACCGACTTTGTAAAAGAGATCTTCAGAAATTCGTTTATCACATCGCATAATTTGTCGGTTAATATCGGAAGCCAAAGTTCAAGTACGAATGTTTCGCTGTCTTACCTCAGCAATGAGGGTATCATGCGGAATACATCGTCGGAACGATACAGCTTAAACCTGAATAACGAGACTAAGATAAAGAGCTGGTTGCGCGTTGGAGCGCGCGCCCGTTTGCAACGCAGAGAGGATCTGGCCCCCGGTTATGCTCCCGAATCATCTATTACGGCTTCCGGAAGTGGCATTAGCCGTGCGTTGTACCTGGCTGCTTTCGGCTATCCGTTTGCTACGCCCTACCTGCAAGACGGTAAAACCTTCGGCGCTACGCAGGCGCTTTATCTTTCGGGCAATCTGGCCGGACAGCCGGTGGTGGATACACGCAATCCTTTCCCCGACCTGTACAACGGCCAGTCTACCACACTGAATAATTTCTTCCGCGGCAATGTGTATGCGTCGGCCGATTTTACCGATTGGCTACACCTGACGGTTAATTACAGCGGACAATATACCAATAATACGCTCGATGTCTACAATACGCCAAACTATTGCTACACCGGAACAGATGGAAGCGGGTATACGAAATCGCTCGACTATATCACGAATATCACCAATTCCCGCCGTATCAACGACGAATGGTATTCTACCTTCTTTGCCAACCTGAATTTCGACAAGACATTCAATGACATTCATGAGATCAGCGGCGTTCTTGGCTATCAACAGGAAGGGCTGAATAAGCGCTACACCCGGGCCAGCCGTATGAATCCGCCCAAACCGATCTTACATCAGGTAAGCGCCGGCACAGATAATATTGAAGGCCAGGGAAACCGTTATCAATGGCGAATGTTGTCGTACTTCGGACGTGTTAATTATGCGTTGATGAGCAAGTACTTGCTGGAAGTCAATCTTCGTGCGGATGCTTCGTCGCGGTTCAATCCAAACAAGCGCTGGGGGTATTTCCCTTCTGTTTCGGCAGCATGGCGGCTTGGCGAAGAATCGTTCATCAAAAATCAGGGTTTCTTTGATAACCTGAAGCTCAGGGCGTCTATCGGCCAGCTCGGCAATCAGAATACCGGCAATCGTAATAACCTCGATTACTTCCCGTATCTGACGATCGTAAGTCAGAACTATGAAACAAGCTACAATTACGGCAATTCACTGGCAGCAGGAGCAGCGGTAACGGCCCTGTCGGAATACGGCCTGACCTGGGAAACAACTACAACAAGCGACGTAGGCCTTGACGTTGGCATCCTGAACAATCGCCTGAGCATTGAAGCGGATTATTTCTATAAGAAAACGTCTGATATTCTTGTTTCTCTGCCCCTTCCTCTGGCAATGGGCGGCCTGACGCCTCCAACCGAAAATATCGGAGAAGTGATCAATAAAGGGTTTGAGGTAAATGCTACCTGGCAGGATCGCAACCGCGCTTCGGGACTGTCATATCGCCTCAGCGGAAATATCACCTATGTTGATAATAAGGTAACGAAGTTTCAAGGCGGTAAATCCCCCGACCAGACCTTCCTGATACGTGAAGGCTATTCATTCCAGTCTCTCTACGGCTATGTATGGGATGGCATCTATCAAAGCGATGAAGAAGCTGCCGCACACATGAAAGACAACAGCATCAAACCAAAAGCCGGCGACCTGAGATATGTAGACGTCAATAAGGATAACAAGATAGACAACAAAGACATGCAGGTACTTGGCAATACGATCCCCAAATTCAACTATGGCCTGAATGGTAGTATCGCCTATAAAAACTTCGATCTGAATTTCTCGTTCACAGGTTCGGCCGGTTATACATCGTATTTCAATAATTACTGGTCGCAGCCGCTTAATACATCCGGTGGCACGATCACCAAACGCTGGGAGAATCGTTGGACGCCTGAAAATCCGGGCACGACGTTGCCGAGAATCGCTGTCAACTATTCATGGCTTGGCTATGCCAGCTCTTTCTGGACAGCCGATATGTGGTGGGTGAAGCTGAAAAACCTGCAGATAGGATACAGCGTTCCGCAAACGGTCATCGACAAACTAAAGCTGCAACGCTTGTACGTGTATCTGAATGGTTCCGATCTCTACTGTTGGGTAACAAAAGACTACGAGGGCTTCGACCCCGAACGCGACGGCTCAGAATCCGGCAACTTCCATTACCCGGTGCCGAGAGTCTTTACTGTGGGCTTAAATATAACATTCTAATGACAATCATTCAAATACATATTAAAATGAAAAAGATATTGACAGGCATAGTTGCCTTAGCCATATTAACAGGCTTTCATGCATGTAGCGATTATCTGGACGTTTTGCCGGATGATCAGATCACAGATGCCACATTCTGGGAAGAACCTGCCGACGCCGACATGGCGTTAAACGGATGCTACAGATCATTGACCGACATTTGTATGCTGGGTTATGGCCCCGGTATTGACGCCGCTACGCCCAATGCTTATCAGTGGGCAAGCTGGGAAAACCGTCTGGCTTATGTAGGCAACGGTACGATATCGCCAACCACCAATCTGATTGTTCCCCGCCGCTGGCAGTTCTGCTACCAGATGGTTTACCGCATCAACTATCTTTTCGAAAATATCGATAAGATACCTGGCTACGACAAGGCAAAAAAAGAACAAGTGATAGGAGAAGCCTATTTCCTCCGTGCGCTTGCATACGATCTTCTTACCCGGACTTACGGCGGCATACCGATTGTAACGAAAGTGATCACTACCGCCGAATCGAAGGAACTTGTGCGTGCTACCGAAGAAGATAGCTGGAAACAAGTTTTCAGCGACTATGACGAAGCCATCAAACGACTTGCCAAAGACGGTAAGAGCGGTCAGGCAACGTTAGGCTCCGCCCTCGGAATGAAGATGAAAGCCTATCTTTATAATTCGGAATGGGCCGAAGTGCTGGAATATTGCGACAAGATTGACGCGCTGAATAAATACAGCCTCTATCCCTCTTACTATGGTTTGTTCCAACCTGAAAACGAAGGAAACGCCGAAACGCTGTATGCTCTCAGCTTCGCAAGCGGGCCAAACAGCCAGGGTAGTTGCTTCGACCGTTACTTTCAGCCTCAAAACCTGAAGTACGGCATGGACGGATCGAGTTCTACGTATCCTACGTATGCACTTGTTCGCGAGTATGAAACAATCGACGGCTCGCCTGTAGATCCGGGAAAGCCATACGAGAACAGAGACCCGCGTCTTGATTTTACCATCGTACGACCCGGCGCTTATTTCCAGGGACAACTGTTTCCAACGGAAATCCATAAACATGCGCAAGCGTTGGCTGTAAGCCTCAATATTCGTAAGTATCTTATTGAAACCCGTCAGGTGGTTGAGTTTCAGTCCGACCTCGACTTTATGGTGCTTCGTTACGGCGATGTGTTGCTTTGCCGTGCAGAAGCGCTCATCGAAAGGAACCAGCAGATCAACGAAGCCATCGACCTCATCAACCGCATCCGTACAGAACGCAACGATGTAAAAATCACATCTGTCCAACATGGCCTGAGCCAGGCGGAAGCCCGTAAAGTACTGCGTCACGAACGCCGCATCGAGCTGGCATTTGAAGGACAGTTCTGGGATGACATCAAGCGCTGGAAAGCCGGCCCGGAACTTTATCCCTGTATAGTAGAGGACGATAACGGCAACAGGATTGAAGTGAAATTCCCCAACGGATATAAGGTGGAGAGAGACAACTATCTCCCGATCGCCAGCAGCGAACTGTCAATCAATGAGAACCTGATACAGAATACCGGATATTAATCCTATTAAACTAAATAATCATGAATCTATCACGCAGATCATGTCTTGCCTCCGGCATAGCCGGCGCAGCAGGTATGAGGCTTTCCGGTTTGGCACGGGCAGCGTCCCCCGAATCTCCCTCTCCTGCTCCAATGAAGACGAGCGCAGGCGTGAAGGGACGTCCTAAATTGTGCGTCTCTACTTACAGCCTGCAAAGTTTCCGCCGCGACCCGGACGGAATTGAAAAAAGTATTCTCACAGCAGCCGACTTCGGCATTGATGCTGTTGACATCCTCCACCGAA
The DNA here is from genome assembly GCA_031265595.1 of Tannerellaceae bacterium. The sequence continues at coordinate 974 of JAISCM010000149.1, read as the reverse complement.
GCATGCCAAGCGAAGACAACGCTTATTGCCAAAAGCTCAAACAGACGGCTTATCGCAACGGCGTAACGCTGGCCTGCCTCTCAATCCATCAAGACTTTGTAGACCCGCATCCCGAATACCGCCAGCGCATGGTTGAACACACGATTCGCTGCATCGAACTTGCCTACAATATGGGTATTCCGGCCATCCGCCTCAACTCGGGCACGTGGGGCACAACCGGTTCGTTCAACGACCTGATGAAAGCGCGCGGCATTGAACCGCTCATCGATGGCTATACGCTCGACGATGGTTTCGGATGGGTGCAAGACTGTATCTATAAATGTATCCCCACCGCCGAAAAGTGCGGCGTAGTAATGGCGCTTGAAAATCATTGGGGTATTGCCGGCACGCCCGACGGTATGATCCGTATCAAGAACAGCGTCAGCTCCGAATGGCTGAAGTTCTTACTCGACACAGGCAACTTCCTTGAAGAGCCATACGATAAGATTGAAAAGATCATCGGAGACTGTGCCTTCGTTTCCTGCAAAACCTATCAGGGTGGCGGCACATGGTACTCGCTTGAGCTGGATTACGACCGCATCATCAAAATATTCTATGATGCAGACTACCGCGGCTATATCACCCTCGAATTTGAAGGGAAGGCCGATCCCATCCAATCATCTATCGAGAGCCTGAATCTGTTTAAGAAGTATATTGATAAATATTACACGGATTATCCCGTGAAATAATGTAACCGGCATCCGGTATTAGTAAGCGCGGGAGGATTTATAGGCCTTCTGCGCTTCCTTGTTTTTACTTCTGTGCATCACGTGCGGTTTTGTATGTGGCGTCGTCCCATTTATTTTTCCCATATCGTTACGGACGAAATCTTTCTTATACAAGATAGCCCCCCTTTCAGGCGAGATAGCGGGAAAAACATGCGAAACTTAGCGGCCATAGCGTAAGAGATAGCGGCCATCTCGCGAGAAGTGTCG
>JAISCM010000147.1 GCA_031265595.1 Tannerellaceae bacterium | reverse complement strand
GGCGATTACCTGATGGAAGAACTTAGCCAACTTCCCGGAATCAAAGAACTGCGCGGACGGGGACTTATGATAGGCATTGAATTTGAACAGCCAATCAAAGAAATACGCACCCGGCTACTTTTCGAACAAAAAGTCTTTACCGGGGTAGCCGGTGCAAACACCATCCGCTTACTTCCCCCTCTTTGCCTCTCCATGCAGGAAGCGGAAGCGTTTATGAACCGGTTTCGGAACGTAATCTGTCCCTGAACGTATGGCAATTGTTCCGTTTGTCGAAAGCTTCGGCTAATTGCCAGGCTGTTCTCTTGAAATACGCTTTCAGCTCTGCCGCAGGGTAGGTATGACTGGCATTATACAGCTCGAATTCCGTTGGTAATTCGAGCGTTGCCGTTTTATCGGCTGTTAGTTTATTCAGTCCCTCTATCAGACAGGCGGCGTATTTGTAGCGTGCATAGTCGTCCGACTCGATGTACCAGGGCAATGTCTTTTCAATATAATACCAGGCCCTTTCTTCATTTACGCCGAATAAATAACAGATCAATAAGCCGACGGGAACAATCAGGTTCTCATCGTTCAGGTCGAATAGCACACTCATCTCTTCTTCCGCCCGTTCAAACAGTTCGGCGGCTAAAGCTGTTTTTCCCTTTTTACCGGCATGATAGGCTAAGGCGCAAAAGGTGCGGGCGGGCACATGCGTACAGGAGATTTGTTTGGTAAGGAGCGGGGTGGCCCGGTTGTAAGCCTCGTCGAAATCGTCAATCGCCAGATAATAGTCGAGCTCGTAGTCCAGTGTGCAGGCCTGGCAGCTTCCCATGGCGTCGTCGGGGGCTTCGTTTCGCAGGTCGAGGTATTCCTTTGCTTTTTCCAGATCGCCGATGATCAGTGTTTCGTCGTACAGGCGGTCGTAATAGGGGCGCAGTCCGTAACCGTTTCGCCGGAGGCGTGTTTTAAAGTCTTCCATCACGGCGTTTATCTGCTCCATCGATACCTGCGAATTGTTATACATCCTTACCAGTATCCATTTGTATTGCCAAAGGAAATCATTTTCGTCGAACCAGTCGGGATGGTTCTCGTAGGCATTCAGTATCCACGAAAACTCGTTGATCAAATCAGTTGCCGAGGCTACAAAATAACACTCCCGGATCAGTTGCATGCGGACGTCGTATCCCCACTCTACATCGTCGTTATCGTCGGCAATGGCAACGGCCTGTTTTAGCAGGCGGATCTTATCTTTAGGCGACAGGCTCTTGTTATCGTCTGCCTGGAAAAGGATCTTTTGTATTTCTAATGTGTATTTCATGGCTTAATTCTTATGTATCATTCCTAATAAGTCAGACATTCCCATGATGATGAGGCGGTAGAGCGATTCGTTGAACAGGTTCATCTCGTCGTTGTTTACCGGATACTTTCCCAGCAGCAGAGACTGTACATATAATATATGTATGATGGCTTCGAAAACTACCTTATCGTCGAGGGTGATCAATGCTTTTATCAATTCGTTATCCACATTCAGGCAGAGCGTGGGCGTTGACTCTATCTTTATCTTCGGGGTAAATGATCCCAATATCGCATTCAGGGGGTTGGCAGACGACATCTTTTCTTTTCCGGCAGATGCTTTCTCTCTGGCTACGAAGATAACCGGGGTGTCTGTCGGGGTAAAATGCTTTAGTTTGGAGATACAGCCAAACGGCTCAAGTATCCCGTTGCACCGCTTCTCAACGGTCTTATATTCGGGATGATCTTCATAGCCGGCGTCGGTAAAGTTCTCTAAAATGCGCGCTGGCGATACTTCTTGCAGTTCGATATCGGCATGCAGGCGCGCCGCTTTCTTCAGCAGCGACTCGTCGAAGGTATAAGCGGCATTGATTATCAACATTCCCTGCGAGAAAGCGATACGCCGTATCTGTTTGAAATCATCCAGGTTGGCGGTATAGCATATCGTAGGATCGCTCCGGCGGATACTTCCGAAACTGCGTGTCCCTTTATTGGTTTCAAAGGGCAGAGCGTCCAGAAACAGGTCTAACATATCATTATCTTCTGCCGCGATGGCTTTTATGTGAAGATAATGAACTTCCAGTAGTTTGCTGAATAAATCACGGTTGGTATCAATCAGGCTTCGCAGATACGCTTTCAGGGCATTCCCTATTTCTTTTTGCGCTTTCCGGAGCTCTTCGTTATTCACTAACGATTCGCGCGAAGCGGTAGAAGACAAGGTGTCGGCATTCAGCACACACTTCACAAAGAAGGCCCAGGCAGGAAGCAGGTTACAATCGCCCTCGCTAAGCAACATTCGCTTTAAGTAGATACGATGCGAGAGCCTGCCGGAAAACTGCGTCTTAAACGGCAGGATATAAAGCGTCCCCCGGATGCCGCCGCTGGTTGTTTTTAGCTGGAAAGCATCCAGAAAGGACGATTGGAAAGCCTCTTTTCCATAAGCCAGCAAGGTTTCTTTAGGCGTTCCGGGTGTAAACCATACCGGCGCCAGATCATTTACCTGTTCTTCATCCTTGCCTTCTCCTGCCAAATAGACCGGATAAGGCAAAGCGTTGCCATAGAATACAAGATTGCGCTTAAATGTTTCGTACTCGAACAGATGCCGCCACTCGGCTTTGGGCGTAAGCATCACCCGTGTGCCCACCGGACGTTCTTCCGGCAAGACGATCGTTTCGTAAGTGCCATCTGCCTTCCCCCGCCAGCGAAGCGCATCTTTGCTCAGGGCCGAACGTGTTTCGAATACAATCTCATTACTTACCACGAAGCACGACAACAGTCCGATGCCGAAGCGCCCGATGAAGTCTTTCGAGTCTAATTCGCCCCGTTTGGAACTTTCGCCGATAACGGTCAGTACCCGGTGGATCTCTTCTTCTTTCAGTCCGATACCATTGTCTTCAAATAGCATGGAGCCGTCGCTGCTCAGGCGTACATGGATGCTGCCTTCCAGCGACTCGTCTATACTGCGGAAGGCCGTAATGGCATCAATACCGTTTTGCAATAATTCTCTTACAAAGGTACTTGGATTACTGTAGATGTGTTCCGATAGCAAGGCTATCATCCCTTTCAGGTTTACCTGAAATACATGTTGGTTGGTTGTATCTTTCATTTTCTGCGTCTTCTTCCTGTTACTTTCAGCGCCTTCTCATGCCCGTTGTCGGCGGCTTTTTCAAACCATTCCATGGCGAGGGCTTCGTTTTCATCCACACCTTTTCCTGCCAGGTAGCAATTGCCTAATTCAAATTGAGCATCCGGCTGGTCTGCTTCGGCAGCCTGCTTCAGCAGTTGTATGCCTTCTTCTATGTGCTGCGCTACGCCTTCGCCGGCCAGCAACATCTTGGCTTTATAATAGGTAGCGGCTATGTGCTCTTCATTGGCGGCGTCGTTAAACCAGCGGTATGCTTCGCCAAAATTCTCTTTCACGCCATAGCCAAAGTAATAACAAATCCCGGCATAGTACTTTGCCCGGACGTATCCGTCTTCGGATGCTTTGAGGTAGTACTTGAATGCCTCGCCTTCGTTTACCTCTACGCCGAAACCATATTCGTAACACACGCCCAAGCCTTCGTTTACGCATCCCTGTCCGGCAGCCTTCAGGTAATAATCGAATGCTTTTGCCTGCTCGCCGCTACCTCCTACATTATACAGATAATAATCGCCCATTTCAATCATGGCATAAGGATGATTCTTGTCTGTGGCTTTCGTCAGCCATTCTACCGCTTTTTCATTATGCTTGGCAATGGCGCCTTCCAGACCATATAGGTAGTAGCAGCCCATCTTGTATTCGGCGTAGGCATATCCCAGGTTGGCCGACTGCTCCATGTATTCCACAGCTTTTTTACTATTCACTTCTACGCCGTAGCCTGTTTCGTAGATATGCCCCAGTTCGGCTTGCGCTTTGGCATGCTCCTGTCCGGCGGCTTTTTCAAAGCAGGCAATGGCTTCGTCGGGGTTTTCTTCCGTGCCTACTCCATATCGATAGCATCTTCCCAGCAGGTAGAAAGCATGTGCATAATTTTGTTCCGAAGCCTGTGTGTACAACTCAAACGCTCTGGCTTCGTCTACCTCCATACCGTTCCCTTCTTCATGCATGAGGCCCAGCTCTACGATGCAGAATGGATCATTTATTCTGTAGCCTCTTTCGTAATAAGCTTTCGCCTTTGTGTAATCTATTGCCGTACCCAGGCCGACCAGGTAATATCGCCCGGCATATCCGCAGCACTGATCGTCGTCTAATCCGGCCCCTTTTTCGTAGTAGGCCAACGCTTTTGTGTAATCAGAGGCGCCGTCTGTTGTAGCGCTGCCGTCTTCATATAAAATGCCGGCGCGAAAAGCAGCGTTGCCATTCCCGTTTGCTAAGGCCTTGTCTAAATACTCCAGGCTTTTGGCTATATCTTTCTCTACGATATCTCCTTCAATATGATGGTAGGCTTTCTGGATCATGGCGCCCGAATAATTCAGTTCGATCGCCTCGTCGAGATACTTCAGCCCCTTTTCTACATCTTTATACTCTTCATTGTACAGATGGCGGTAGGCCAGTTCGGCCGTGCAATAGTCGTCGGCATATTGATAGCCTTTTTCAAGCCAGTAGAGCGCTTTACCGGCGTCGTACCACGCTGCTTCGTCGTTATTATAACAAAAATAAATACTCCGTGCGGCATCTATCCGCCCTAAACGGAGCGCCTCTTCCATCATGGCAATTGCTTCGGGTTCGTCTTTTGCCTGCTCTATACGTTTACCATAATGCATATAGGCGAGGCGTATCAGGGCGAATCCCGATGCCAGTGTATCATTATATGCTTTCTGGTAGTAGGCGGCTGCTTCTTCATACGCTTCCGTTATTTCCAGCACATATCCCTTTTGTTCGTATATAAGCCTGATCAGATCGGGCACGGGGTTTTCCTTTTCCAGTTCGTCGAGCATTGTTTTTGCTTCTTCTACCCTGCCTTCGCTAATGGCGATGCTTCCTTTGTAGATAGCAGCGCACAGTTTTCCTTCGCTGGTCTGGGCGCTGTTCAGCAGTTCCATACCGGCTATTTTGTCTGTCTCCCCCAAAAAGCCGCTATACAGGTAATAGCCTAAGCGGACGCAGGCAATATCGTTGCAGGCTTCTTTTCCTTTTTGCAGGTAGTAAAGGGTTTTCTCTTTGCTTACCAATCCCCGGCGGGTACTGATAAATTGCAGCGCTTTCTCTACATAAGCTATGGGGTGATAGGGGATGATGCGGTCTATTATCTGGTGTATCCTGTTCCAATGCCACAGATAATCCTCCTCATTCAGCTCCACCGAAGCGTGATAATCATATCTTCTGAAAATAAGCAGGAAGAAATCCTTCGTTTCCTCCGCTTCTATATGCGAATCCAGCGCCAGTTCAAGTACTGCCAGGGCTTTAAACCAGCTTTCCGGCCTCAGTAATACATCTTTATCAAATTCATTGAAATAGTCTACAGGCGCTTTAAGAGATTGTCTTACTTCGTCTTGCAGATAGTCATAATAAGCAGGCAACGATTGTTTTGTTTCAAAGTTCATTATTCATTATTTTATTGGAGTTTATCTATTATAGCCGAAAACTCTGCAAAGATAAGGATAATTTTTTAAAAACAACTCATCCCCAACCCAGCCCCACCCACCCCCAACCCACCCCCCAACCCCCTAAAGGGGGGGATTCAGGGACTTTAGGGTCATTAGGGTCAATAAGGTCATTAGGGTCATTAAGGACGATTGTCTTCGATCGTCCCTAATTACCCTAATGACCCAAAAGTC
>JAISCM010000124.1 GCA_031265595.1 Tannerellaceae bacterium | reverse complement strand
TGAAATTCGGTAGAGTTTACCGTCCTGACAAAGAGCGTATATATACCGGAGATTGCCATATCCAAGCCATTTTCATCCATGAACAACGTCTCCGAGGTGAGCGTACCTTTGGGTTCTTCTGTAAGAAAACCTTCACATGAACTTGCCAGTAAGGCAACGGTCAGTAAGCAAAAATAAAAATAAATCCTTTTCATTTTTATCCTGTTTTTAAGATTATCAACTAAACTATTTATTAAAATGAAAACTTAGCGCCAAGCGTGAACGCACGCGGTTGCGGATACGATATGGCATCTATACCTGCATTGGTGTCCGAATTGGCCGGTTTCGTACTTTCGTCTTTGCCCAGGCTCGACATGGTTGTTTCAGGGTCGCCTCCTTTATAGTTGGTGAAAGTAACCAGGTTTTGCCCGCTTGCCGTAAGCGTTAAGTCGCACACTTTGATCATTGATTTGGGGAACGTATAGGATACGCTGAGGTTCGTTAAGCGCAGGTAATCGGCGCTTTCCAGGTATTGCTGCGATTCAAGGTGGGGATTAACGGAGGTACTGAACGGATTGGGCACCCAGGTATCCTGGTTGCTGGCCGTCCAGCGATTAAACCAGCCTTCTGCGCCGGTCATCCACTTCACGTCGCTATTGGGCTGATTCATCAGGTAGCGCCCTAAGTTGAGGCGTTCCGCACCAAAGGCGCCCTGGAACATTACGTTCACATCCAGCCTCTTCCAGCTAAATGTATTATTCCATCCTACGATCTTATCGGGGAAGGCTTTTCCGATGATGCTGAGGTCTTCGGCATTGAGGGTGTAATTGCCGTCGAAATCCTGAAAATGATTATCGCCCGGTTGCTGTCCCCATTTGGCCGCTTCGTCGGCTTCGGAGGTTTTCCACAATCCCAGCCAGGTATATCCGAGTATAGAACCCATGGGCTTCCCTACTTCAAGCACGGCCGAATTAATACTTGCGCCGTTGGCAATCTGCGATCCCGGAGATATTCTGTCTTCGCCACCCAGATCCATCACGGTATTCTGGTTGTAGGAGAAATTGATTACGCTTTCCCATCTCCAGTCTCTGCTTTGGAGAATGACGCCGCTCAACTGAATATCGATCCCCCGGTTGCGCACTTCTCCAAGGTTCATCCAGGCTGTTCCTCCTCCATCATATAAAGGAATGGGCTTTTGCAGCAGCAGATCCTTTGTATTTTTCTGATACCAGTCGAGGCTTGCACTCAGGCGGTTATTGAAGAATCCCATATCCAGCCCCAGGTCGTATTGATAGGTTTTTTCCCAGGTCAGATCCGGAGAGGAAGGATTGCCTACGGCATATCCCGGCAACGCATTGCCACGGGGATCTCCCCAGGTAGACGACTGCCGCGCCAGCAACCCAAGCGTTCCGAAAGCGCCGATGGACTGATTACCCGTAATCCCCCAGGAGGCGCGGGCTTTCAGATTGTCGAACACTTGCAGGTTTTTGATAAACTCTTCTTCGGAGGCACGCCAGGCAAAAGAGAAGGAAGGGAAATTCCCCCATTTGTTTTCACCCTGGAATTTGGAAGAACCATCCCGGCGGATCGTTGCCGTAAGCAGATAGCGGTCTTTATACGAATACATGCCTCGCCCGAACACGGAAGTCAGCCCCGATTCTTTATACTCATTGCTCACAGCGGGCGTAGAGCCCATCGCCAGGTTCCAGTATCCCACGCTTTCGGTAAGTAACGACCGGGTGCTGCCTTGTAATTTGCCATACGTCCATTGCGTAAATTCGCCTGCCACCATGGCGGTGAGCCGGTGATCGCCCCATTGATTGGTATAGTTCAACTGATTCAGGTTGTATAGATCCCAACTGTCTTCCCGGGTGTTACCTGCATCGTTCGAACCACTGAGGTTGTGCGACATGGAATTTAGGTAGAAATAAGCGCCGGAAGCGTACGTGGCCGCGCCTTGTACGTTGAAGGTTAATCCTTTTACCGGCAGTTGGAATGTAAGTTGCAGGTTGGCGGTTGCACCGGTGCTGCTTCCATCGCTTGGGTTTTGTACCAATCGTCCGTAGGGATTACCCATGATACTGGCGATATTGTCTTTCTCCCAGTTTCCACTCGCATCCTTCAGGTTGGTGGTAGGGCTGTACATCAAAGCGTCGGACAGCGCGCTGCCGATATTACCGGTCTTACCGTTTATCCCCGACGTCTTTTTGCTGTACGCATTCACATCCAGGTCTACTTTCAGCCAATCGGTTGCATCCGCCTGGATATTCGAGCGTAAGGCATAGCGCCGCATGTTTGATTCGATAAGGATACCCTGATTGTCTTCAAAATTACCCGAAATGAAGTAACGGACTTTGTTGAGCCCACCGGAGACCGTTAATTTATGATTTTGAGAATAAGCCGTTCTGAAAATCAAATCCTGCCAATCCGTTCCGGCACGTCCTGCTTCAAAGTCGGAGATCTGCGCCTGGCTGAACGTTTCATTGCCTCGCCATTCGTTCACAGACCTGGCAAAATCGGCTGCGCTCAGCATATCGTATTTCCTGGCAAGCTGCGACCATGAATTATTCGTTTCCAGTATCACCCGGGTTTTGCCTTCTACGCCGCGCCTGGTAGTTACCAATACTACCCCATTGGCGCCGCGCGAACCGTAGATAGCCGTTGCAGAAGCATCTTTCAATACTTCGATAGACTGAATATCACTGGTGTTGATATTCAGGGAAGGAGCAGGCACGCCGTCGATGATATACAAAGGATCGTTTCCTCCATAAATCGAATTGGCGCCCCGGATACGTACCGATATGCTCTGATCTGGCGAGCCCGAATTGGTGATGACCGTAGCGCCCGGAACCCGTCCTTTCAGAATATCGTCTACCCGTGAAAGCGGCTGGCTCTGGAATTGGCTGTTGGCAATGCCGGAAATCGAGCCTGTCAGGTCTGATTTCCTCACCACGCCATAACCGATCACAACCACCTCGTCAAGGGTTTTAGCGTCTTCGGCCAATTCTATCGTGAACGTTGTTTGTTGGCTGCCAGTCGCTATCTCTCTTGTTATATAACCGATATAGGAAATATTCAGGATGGCATTTGGCAAAACCCTCAGATTGAATCGTCCGTTTACATCCGTGATGACACCGTTGGCCGTTCCCTTTTCCACTACGTTAGCGCCAATAACAGGCTCTCCGTTTATGTCGGTTACAGTTCCGGATACCGGCCTGCCTTCTTCCTGCTGAACCACAGGAGCGGCTTTTTTGCTTAGCAGGATGTGGGTGCCTTCCATTACATAATTAACGTCTGTATCGGCTAAGAGGTTCTTTAACACTTCAGACACCGGTTGGCCTTTAGCTTTGATCGATGCCCTACGGTTCACATTTACATAATTGTTGTAAATGAACAGGTAGTCGGTTTGACTTTCTATGTCAGCCAGAATTTCATCCAACTGAACATTTTTCTTGTTGATGTTGACTCTTGCATTCTGCGAAAGCGTATTCTCTGCGTATGCGCAAAGTATACTGATCATTAGTAGAAATGTGGTTAGTCGCATAATTCTAAAGATTTGAGTGAGTCGAGGATTTTTCAAACGATATCCTTTCGACAAAGATTTATTTTCCATATCTTTGTAATGTTTTGAAAATTAATACGATTTATTTTTTTGAATTGTGTTGATGGATGCTGGTAGGCGGTGGTACGCTTACCGGCATTTTTTTTAACTGATCTTTTGTTTTATCATAGGCAATACGTTTTTTTAGTTAACAAACAAGGGTTCTCTTCTCTCTATTTATTCAATGTAAATAATATGATTCTCATCGTCGCGCGAAAATGTAAAGTAAATATCCCGCTGCAATACCCGTAAGGCATAGTCGATGCCATCGGTATGCCTGAATTTTCCGGTGTATGTATACTTCTGAACTTCCTGGTTTCTTACTTCGATGATTGCGCCGTAATATTTCTCGAATGTTTTCATTATATCGGCGAATGGTTCGTTTTTGAAGCAGATCAGTCCTTCTATCCAGCGGTATTCAATGTAGTCGTCTACCTTTTCTATCGTGAAGCGGTCTCCTTTTAAAGAGGCTTTATTATCGGACGAGAGGTAGACGGCTTCTTTATTGTCTGCCGATGCAACCTTTACCCGCCCACTCATCACGGTTGTTTCAAAATCGCCTTTTTCGCTGTAGGCTTCCAGATTGAAGGCTGTACCTAATGCTTCCACACTACCTTGGCCGGCGCTGACGATAAAGGGCTTTCCTTTGTCTTCTTTCACTTCAAAATAGGCTTCCCCGTCGAGGTACAGGCGGCGCTCTTTTTGGTTGAATGAAACCGGATATTTCAGTTCCGACCGGGCATTCAGCCATACATTCGTTCCGTCCGGCAAGGAGATACTCACCCGTTGCCCTGCCGGGACAGTGACAGACTGCATCGCTACAGGGGCCGGCGATTCCCGGTAATTCATATAGAGCGCGCCAAGAGCTATCGTTACGAAAACGGCAGCGGCTATTTTCAGCCATTCCATCACAAGGCTACGTTGGCGGCTACTGTTTTTCTTATCGTTAGTCTGAGCAAGTAAGGTAATTGCATCAAATAGCTTACGTTCTTTATATAAAGTTTGTTCATTCTCCGGAGAGGCTTCCATCCAGACGTGGATCTGTTTCTCTTCTTCCAAAGAAGCAAGGCCTTCAAAAAACTTATATAGTGTTTCTTTCTTCATACACTCAAATAACAGTTCAGAAAGACATCCCCCTAATGGAGAAGGTAATTTTTTTGTTCTGCACCCAGGTGAGACACGTACCACCCAGGTGAGACGATCAATGGGATGCGACCAAAACAGGAAACTGATGCGATCTTTTCAATAGTTTTGTATGAAGAAGTGGCTTATTTTCCATAACTTTGCTTCATTTTTAAATAGAAAACAAGATGAAGAGAACGTTTATAGTCAGTTTTTTCCTGCTGTGTTACTGCTACGGCATGTCACAGCAGAAGAATACCGGTGAGGCTATGCCATTCGCCGGTCAGTGGAGTGTTGAAAAGGTCAACGAGTGGTATGCGAAACAGCCGTGGATCGTAGGATGCAACTTTTTGCCGTCAACCGCCGTCAACAGTATTGAAATGTGGCAGGATGAAACATTCGATTTGAACACGATAGACAAGGAGCTCGGATGGGCGGCAGACTGGGGGATGAACTCTGTGCGCGTATATTTGAATTATATCGTTTGGGAAGCAGAAGCCGATCTACTGAAATCGAATTTCAAACGGTTTCTTGATGTGGCAGAAAAGCATGGAATCAGCGTGATGCCGATCTTCTTTGACGAATGTAACTGGTCGGGCGGTGTGGCCCACGCCGGGAAACAGAGCGACCCCGTCCCCGGCATCCACAATAGCGGCTGGGTGCCAAGTCCGTCACTCGCCATGCTGCGAAACCAGGCGGAATGGCCAAAACTGAAAGAGTATATGCAAGACATCATCGCTTCTTTCGCCTCCGATAAACGAATTATTATCTGGGATCTTTTTAACGAACCCGAATGGCGGGGCGCAAACGAACGCGTAGATATACCACAGACAGCCTTACTGATTCGCACACTGTTTACATGGGCAAGGGAAATGAAGCCAAGCCAACCGCTGACTATCGGCGCTCACGACAATTTCGATGGAGAGCTAAGTAAACTGATGCGCGACGGTTCCGATATTGTTTCATTCCACTCCTACGGCGACAAAGCCGACGCCGAACGTAAAATCAACTGGAGCCACGAAAGCGGAAGACCCGCCCTTTGCACCGAATGGCTAATCCGCTCGCAGAAAAATACGCCGGAAGTATTTCTGCCCTTATTCAAGGAAAGCCGGGTTGGCGCCTACAACTGGGGACTTGTCGGAGGCCGGACGCAGACTTATTTCCCGTGGGGATCGCCCAAAGGATCGCCCGAACCTACCATCTGGCAGCACGATTTAATACACCAGGATGGAACGCCGCATATCCCCGCTGAACGCGAAACGTTTCGGAAGATAACAGAAAGGGGAGGAACTACCATGTGATCCGTTCCAACTCGTTATTTGTCTTTAACATACTCCACGTACTTGTAAGTATAGCCTTCGCCCTCTGCTTCAAGCAATTCTCCGTTCATGTATATTTCCCTCCATGTTTCCAAATCCTTATTCCACAGCGTAACCAGGGTATCCGGCTTTTCTCCGGCTTCCCATTCGATGATGAGGGTTGATTTTTCCGACTGGGCCTGTTCGGGGTGTAAATCTATAACCAGCGCATACTTGTTATACTCTTCACGAAAGCCGTAGCTGTTATTCAGATTACGGAATTCTTTTTTATTTCCCTCCTTATCCACGTAATATACTTTAATATGATAATAGAGATAATGCGGCTCGCTGTTCATGTCCAGCAAATCATGTCCTTCGCTGTCTACTACGCTCAGGATAATTGTGTCTCGCCCCGGATCCCAGCAACACTCAGAGCCGCAGCTTAGCGTCATGGAGAGGAGGAATAGGAGGAAGAAAGATGCTATTTTACCAAGGACCTCCTCTGCTAAGGGAGCAATGAGCTCGGTCTGTTCATTAAAAAAAAGAACTTTGAGTTTCATAATCGTAAGTTTTGAAATTGAATTTCTCAAATGTACAACAAAAGTATCGAATAAAAAAACTTTATTGTATTACTTTTTATGACTATCAGCAATTATGAATTAAAGCAGAAAAGGAAAACAGACTGGGAGATAGTCTTTCAGTTTGCTCCGTAGTAGTTTGATTGCTTTGGAGATGTGGAACTCGATGCTTTTTTCTGAGAGATCTAATTGAGAGGCTATTTCCTTGTATGATTTGTTTTGGAAGCGGCTTAGCTCGAAGATCTCCCGGGTTTTGGCCGGCATGGATGCTAAGGCTTTGGTTACGATCTCCCTTACCTCGGTAGCGAATAGTTCGCCTGGGTTGCAGGCTTCCAGCGTGGTGATTCGCGTATGTAGCTCCCATTCGGCATGGCCGCGTATTTTCTCGGCCGTTGCTTCGCGTACCTGTAGATGCTCCAGGTAATTCAGGCTTTTGTTTTTTATGATCGTCAGGATGTAGGCCGGTACATTCAGGTCTGCGCCCAGCGAATCGCGATGCTCCCAGTAGTGCATGAAGGCTTCCGTGGTGAAGTCTTCGGCCACAGCCCGGTTGCGCACGTAGGTATCGGCAAAACGGACGAATCTTCCGTAATAATTCACAAACAATTGTTTAAATGTAGTATAAGGGACAGATTCTGACTCTACCATAACTCTTTTAGTTGTACGCCGGCAGAAAAGAGTAGTCTTTGCTGTAGCGGAGCATTTGTTCGGTATATCCTTCGGTATAGTCTACTACTACGTCTGTCACTTCGCCGGCCTTATTCCTGATTTCTTTCATTACCGGATTAACGAAACCTTTGTAGGGGGATAGGTGAAGCCGGGCATATCTTTCGAGGACTTCCGTATGTAGTGGACGGCCTACTTTTACGGCATAGTCTTCTACTAATTGTTGCCCGGCTTTAAAGTCTCCTTCACTCTTTATGCGTTGCACTTCGGCCAGTAAGGCGCCGAATAATTCGCGCAAGGCGGGATAGTTGTTTATACGGATGTAGGTTTGGCCGTTTTTCTTTTCGAACGAAACCACCTTGCCGTCTTTTCCTTTTTCGTACGCCCACCGGGCTATCAACTGCCGGTTGCGCATGTGCGATTCTTCTATGTCTTTGCCCGGCTCAATGCGTATCAACTGCGTCATCAGTCCGTTCATCATGTATTTGTAGTATTCGGCTTTGTACGCGTCGGCGTCGGGCGTCAGTCCCAACTCCGTTAGTTTCGGGTCGGCCAGGTAGTAGAGACCGAATAAGTCGGCGCGTGTTTCTTCCAGTGTAGAACTATAGGCTTTCAGGGCATTCGGGTCTACGCCCGGAAGGATAATGCCGGAGCCGTGCCCGAGGCATTCGTGCAAGTCTGTATGCAGGTTGTCGGTAATAAAGCCGTATTTCTCGATGGCGCCCCGTTCTTCATCGCTCCAAACGAACTCTTCATTAAAGCCGTTTCCCTGCGATGCCCTGTCGTATGCTTCCGTTATATTTTCAATCGTTACCGATTTGGAGCCATGGTCGCGGCGTATCCAGTCGGCATTTGGCAGGTTGATACCTATCGGCGTGGCCGGATAGCAGTCTCCTCCCAGCATGGCGACGGTGATCACTTTGGCGCTTACGCCTTTTACTTCTTTCTTTTTAAAGCGAGGGTCTATTGGCGAATGGTCTTCGAACCACTGGGCGTTGTCGCTGATTATCTTCGTCCGCTTGGTAGCTTCTTTGTTGATAAAGTTGACGGTAGATTCCCAACTGGCTTTGATGCCGAGCGGGTCGCCGTACGTTTCGGTAAAGCCATTCACAAAGTCTACCTCCGAAGCTGTATCTTCTACCCACAGGATGGCGTATTCGTCGAATGTTTGTAAGTCGCCTGTTGTATAATAAGCGATAAGCTTTTCGATAACGGCCTTCTGCCGGTTGTTTTCGGTATAAGGAAGCGCTTTTTCAAGTTCGGCTACTATTTGCTCGATCGCCTGGGTGTACAGGCCGCCCACTTTCCATACCTTTTCCGTTATTGTGCCGTCGTCTTCCTTCACCAGGCGGCTGTTCAGGCCGTACGACAGGGGAGTGGCGTCGTTCGGATCCGCCATTTTTGCGTAAAAGGCTTCTACTTCTTTCTGGGTAATGCCGCCGGCGTAATAATTGTTGGCAGAGGCTACGATCAAATCCTGGTTGCCGCTCTGCACAGTCTTTTTAGACATCACTGCCGGATCAAAGAGTACCGGAAAGACGTCTGCCATGAACTGTTCCATCGTTTGTCCGGGGCGAAGCGGAAGCTTGTCTGCCTCTATCCGGCTTATGCAACCGGCCAGAAACTCCGGCGAGAATCCCGGATTAAACTTATCTTCTGCATAATGATGATGAATGCCGTTTGCAAACCAGATACGTTTCAGGTACGTTTCGAGCGCTTTGAAGGGTTCGGCGCTCCGGTCGCCCGGGTAATCCTGGTAAATGGCTTCGAGCAATCGCCTGATAGGCAGATTGTAGCGGTTGTTCTGATCGTATAAAATATCCCGCCCCATCAGCGCCGCTTCCGACAGATGGTAAAGCAATTGTTTTTGTTTCAGCGAGAGCGTTTCAAACCCCGGCGCCTGGTAGCGCAGCATCTGTAAATCGGCAAATTGATCTGCCACGTAGCTAAATTCTTGTGTATTCATACTTTCTTTTGCTGTTTTTCCTTTGCCTGTACAGCCGGCCATAGCTATTACAGTTGCAAATAAGACAATGATCCTTTTCATATCCTTTTCTATTTTAACAATCAATTACGCTATTTGTTTTATGGTATCCACACAAAGATAATGATAATTTCTTACAATGAGGCATTACTGCTAACTGTTTTGTCATTTTACCCGTCCGGCGATTCCGTTTTTATTGCGCAAGTATTCGTATATGGTTAGTTGGGAGCGGGTTTTTTCCGGGTTTGCGTCGTGTTTAAATACATTGGCGAGGCGTTCGTTTAGGTAGCAGGCTTTCACGTTATCTTTTAATTGTATGTGGAGGATGTCGATGATCTCCTGTTTGATTTCGGCAACAAGGATGGGGAAGGCTGTTTCAATGCGGCGGCTCAGGTTGCGGCGCATCCAGTCGGCAGAGGTAAGAAACAGGCTTTCTTCGCCGTTATTATAAAAATACCAGATACGGGCGTGTTCGAGAAACATATCTACAATGCGGGTGATACGTATGTTTTCGCTAAAGGGCTGGTTCGGTATCAGGCAGCAGATGCCGCGAACGATCAGGTCTATCTCTACGCCGTTTTCACTGGCGCGATACAGTTCGTCTATCATGCTCCGGTCGTGCAGCCCGTTCATCTTTAAGATGATCCGCCCTTTTTTCCCCTCTTGTACATGATTGATTTCCTGTTGGATCATCCGTTTTAATTCCGGCGCCATATTGAAAGGGGCCACTAATAGATGGCGGAAGGCGGGTGCAAACAGTTTTCCTTCCAGTACGGCAAATACTTTGCTTATGTCGGTTATAATCTCGGCGTCAGACGTAAGTAAAGCCATATCCGAATAGATACGGGCCGTCTTCTCATTGAAGTTGCCCGTGCTGAGGTAGGCAAAGTTTCGCCGTTTGCTTCCGCCTTCGGAATCTTGCCGCAGGATGATGGCTACTTTCGCATGCACCTTTAGCCCCGGTATGCTGTAAATGATCTGTATACCTGCTTGTTTCATCCGTTCGGCCGTACTCATATTGTTTTCTTCGTCGAACCGGGCTTTCAGTTCTACGAAGACGGTTACCTTCTTCCCATTCTGGGCGGCGCTTAGCAGGGTATTGATCACAGCCGAGTTCTCTGCTACCCGGTATTGGGTGATTTTAATTTCGGTCACTTTCGGGTCGAACGCTGCTTCCATCAGGAAGCGGATCAGGTAATCAAACGATTCGTAAGGGAAGTGTAGTAAGATGTCTTTCTTCTTGATAGTCTTGAACATAGAGCCCATCTCTTCCAGAAAGGGGACGCGCATAGGCGACGGCGTCTTCTGTTCCAGCGCTTTCCCTTTCGGATTGGGGAGCTTAGCCAGATCCTGTAAGTTATGATACCGCCCGCCTACCACCAGGTCTTCCTGTTTGATATTGAATGCTTCGCAAACAAACGACAGGAAGCCGGCAGGCATTTGCCGGTCGTACATAAAACGGCTCAGGTCGCCTATCTTCCGTTTCTTTACTTTCTGCCGGATGTTTTCAATGATGTTTTCTCCTTTCTCATTTTCCAGGTAGATATCGGCGTCTCTCGATATTTTAATGCCATAACAACTGTCTATGATATATCCGGGAAAGATGGACGGCAGGTTTGCCCGGATAATATCGTCAATAAACATAATGTAATTCATGCCCTCCTGCCCGGGCAGTTCAATAAAGCGCGGCACTTTGGAAAAGGGGATTTTCATCAGCGCATACGCATACTCCGGCGTATACCCGGGTTCGCCGGTATGTTTACTTTTCCGCGTCATCCGGACGATAAGGTATAAGCGGCGATCGCGGATAAACGTATGGATATCATCCTTCTGTATCATTACCGGCGACAGGAAGGGAAACACTTCTTCATTAAAAAAATTCCGTACAAATTCTTCATGGAAAGGAAAGGGTTTGCTATCCTGATACAGGTAGATCCCTTGTTTGTTTAGTTCGGGCAATATCTTGCCGGTGAAAATATGGTAATACTCCTGTTGCTGCCTGTTCACTTCGCAGGTGATCTTAGCCAATGTTTCTTCAGCATCATTGCCAGTCTCCTGATCTTCGGTGAATTTCTTCTTCATAATGATCCCCCGGTGTTCAGCCACACGAATTTCGTAAAACTCTTCCAGATTGGAAGAATAGATGGATAAAAACTTTATCCGCTCATAGATGGGAAGATGATCATCCTCGGCTTCCAATAATACGCGATAGTTGAAAGACAGCCAACTAATATCGCGTTCAAAGTATTTGTATAAGTCTTTCGTCATATTATTTACGATTGGGTAAATATAGATACTTTTGCACAATAAAAGAACGAAGTATGTAAACTAAAAATATAGAAAAGGAAAACAATTACTGCCGGCACGAAAACATCTATACTACTTTTTTGCCTCTCCTTTCAGCTTTCAGTTTTGCCTCAAATACTTGATTTACAAAACGAAATACTGAAAGAGGACGTTTCAGCTCCCTTTCAGCCGGAAAGCGGAGGGAAGATATTTATTTCATAAAAAAGTCATTATGATGTCTTTACCAAACTATTATGATGGT
>JAISCM010000092.1 GCA_031265595.1 Tannerellaceae bacterium | reverse complement strand
TTATTCATCCAATATGGTATGCTGACAGACGAGAAGTTCTACGAACGCGCCGCTAAGTTTGCCCTTCTGAAAGATGTAGACAACAAGTATTATACCTTTGATGAGTACAAAACATTGGTGAAAGAGAACCAAACAGATAAAAACGGTAATCTGATATATCTCTATACAAACAGTACCGAAGAACAATACAGCTATATCCAGGCCGCTAAAGACAAAGGATATAATGTATTGATGATGGGCGGACAATTAGATGTACACATCGTAGGACATCTGGAACAGAAATTAGAAAAGACACAATTCGTCCGGGTAGACAGCGATACAACCGAGAATATCATCCGCAAATCGGATGCCAGCAACGTAACGCTCGAAGCAAATCAAAAGAGCGCTTTAGAGGAAGTATTCAAGAGCCAGGTGCCCAAGATTGAGAAGACTGAATTTTATATTACGTTTGAAGCGTTAGGCGCCAATGCCAATCCTGTGATGCTTACACAGAGTGAGTATATGAGGCGTATGCGAGACATGTCGGCCATGCAGCCGGGTATGTCGTTCTATGGCGAAATGCCCGACGGTTATAATTTAGTGCTGAACACAGACCATGAGCTTGTAAAGAAAGTATTGGCGGATGAAGAGCAGGCCTGCGCCGATAAATTAGCTCCGGTAGACGCCGACATTAAAGGCTGGGAAGCCAGAGAAGCCGACCTGCACGAAAAGCAAGACAAGAAAAAGGAGGAAGAAATTACGGCTGAAGAAGATGAAGACATGAACAATACAGAGAAGAAACTGGATGAGCTACGCGAGCAACGCAACAGTATTCTATCAGAGTATGCCGCCACAAATAACCTGGTGCATGAATTGATCGACCTGGCTTTATTAAGCAACGGCATGCTAAAGGGCGAGCCTTTAAGCCGCTTTATCAAACGAAGTGTTCAAATGATTGGCTAATTCGTTGCTGATATGCACTAAAATAGTTTAATTTGCGTTCAAATTAAAAGAACGCATATATGAACTTTACAGAAACAGATATCCCCGGAGTATGGATGATTGAACCGAATGTGTTCAACGACTCGCGGGGATATTTTTTTGAAGCTTTCAGAAAAGCCGAATTTGAGAAGCATATCGGCAGGGTAGATTTTATACAGGATAATGAATCGTGTTCGTCTATGGGGGCGCTTCGTGGGCTGCATTATCAGCTTGATCCTTTCTCGCAAGCTAAATTGGTACGGGTGATCCGGGGCGCCGTTCTTGATGTAGCGGTAGATATGCGCAAGGGCTCTCCTACATTCGGAAAGCATGTAGCGGTAGAGCTTACGGGCGAAAACAAACGGCAACTATTCATTCCGCAGGGGTTTGCCCACGGCTTTCATGTATTGGCAGACGATACTGTTTTCACCTATAAGGTTGATAACCCCTATACGCCGTCGCACGAACGGAGCGTACACTTTGACGCTTTCGGGATTGATTGGAAAATAGCTTCTCCCGAGGCCTTGGTGATGTCGGAGAAAGACAAAAACGCCCCGGCCCTGCAAAAGGCGGAATACAACTTTGAATTTTAAATAAATAGATACGTATGAAGACATATTTAGTAACCGGAGCAGCCGGTTTTATTGGAGCTAACTTTATTAAATACATGCTCGCTGCTTATCCGGACATAAAAATAATTGTTCTTGATTTGCTTACATACGCCGGCAATCTGAAGACGATTGAAAAGGATATAGATAGCAACCGCTGCCTGTTTGTAAAAGGAGACATCGGCGACCGTTCGCTGGTAGATGATCTTTTTATAAAGTACTCCTTTGATTATGTAGTGAACTTTGCAGCAGAAAGCCATGTAGACCGGAGCATTGACAACCCTCAATTATTTCTGGTAACCAATATCCTCGGGACGCAGAACCTGCTTGACGCTGCTAAATACGCCTGGACAACGGGGAAAGACCAGGCCGGCTATCCGACATGGAAAGAAGGCGTCCGCTTCCATCAGGTGTCTACAGACGAAGTATACGGAAGCCTGGGGGCGGAAGGTTTCTTTACCGAAGCTACCCCGTTAGACCCAAGAAGCCCGTACAGCGCATCAAAGACAAGCGCCGACCTCTTCGTGAAAGCCTATCGTGAAACGTATAAGATGCCAACAACCATCACCCGGTGTTCCAACAATTACGGCCCTTATCATTTCCCGGAGAAACTGATTCCCCTTATTATACAAAACATCCTGCAAGGCAAACCGCTCCCGGTGTATGGAGACGGAACGAATGTGCGCGACTGGCTTTATGTGGAAGACCATTGCAAAGCCATCGACGCCGTTATCCACAAAGGAAGACCGGGAGAGGTGTACAACGTAGGCGGGCATAACGAAAAGCAGAACATCGAAATCGTAAAGCTTACCATCCAAACCATCCGCCGCATCATGGACGAACAACCGGCCTATCGCCAGGTATTGAAGAAGAAAGAGCTGGATGCCAACGGAGAGATAAAAACCGGTTGGATCAACGATGGATTGATCACTTTCGTAAAAGACCGCCTCGGACACGACCAGCGTTATGCCATCGACCCTGCTAAAATAACAAACGAACTGGGTTGGAAGCCGGAAACCCGCTTTGAAGACGGTATCGTAAAAACAATCTATTGGTACTTAAACAACCAGGCTTGGGTAGACGACATCCTTACCGGCGATTACATCAGTTATTACGACCAGATGTATCATCAACGGTAATCGGGAGGCTATAAGAGAAGATTCGCTTCAAAACCATTGAGCTTGTCCCATTCGCCAGCCAATAGAAGCGTGTCTCCTTCTTTCAGTATACACGTCGGAGAGATGGCTATGATGGAATGGTCATCTCTTTCTATATGGATGATCATACACTCTGTTTTCTTCTGAATGTTGAGCTCCTGAATGGTTTTGTTTATCATGGGCGAGCCTGGCTCTACTACATATTGTGATAGGATTACGTGATGGGCAGGTTCGTCTTCATTTGCTGCCATTTCGTTTCTGTCGGCTATTTGTTGCGTAAATTTACGGATATTCTCGTCAGAGCCGGCTACGATCAGTTTATCATACGGATAGATAGCTTCGTTGCCATCGGGGATATTGATCTTCTTATTGCCGCGGATAATGGTAACGATATTCAGGCCTAAACGCTTACGGAAGTGAAGCTCGCCAAGCGTTTTCCCTACTTTGGGCGAAGCTGGCGAAACGTCTATCTCTTCCAGATGAACGTCTTTTGATAACAGGGCGTTCGCAATCGAAGGGTGGATCGGAGCCGACTTTTCTTCTGTTAATTGCTTATGGTGCAAATTCGCAAGGAAGCGGGCTTCCATACGTATAGACTGGTGCTTAAAGCCTTGAAAGTAGATTACGAAGGCTATAACGATCATCGACACAATGATCATCCCCAGTGTATAGCTGGGGAACAAAGGCGCAAGCACCATCATGATCAAGGCACAGCCAATCCCTATTCTGAATACGATAAGGGATAGCAGGGCGCCACGGTTAAAATGATTATCCTGCCATAAGTTCCTGAACTCCTCCGACCGGTTCTTCTTCATAATAATAGCGCGAAGGAAAGGGGCCATCAGAAGCAGGGCCAACGCAGCCGAAAGTATCTTACCCCAAACGCCCGGCACCTTATCCGTTATAAAAGGCGTTACAAACTGTTCGAAGAGGAAGATCACAGCCAGCGTTATAGCCACGTATACTGCCATGATCCGAAGCACGCTCTTCAGCAGTTTATTCCAGTCGTTTTGTTTATTAACGGTCTTCAGGCCCGAAGAGGCATAGCCTTCTATTATCTTACTCCATCCGGCAGGGATATGGCGTTCTACAGCCTGGCATAGCGGCGTAGATAGTCTGATAAGATAAGGAGTAGTAAACGTGGTAATGATCGATACGGATACAATTATGGGGTATAAGTCGCCACGGATAACGCCCAGGCTCATCCCCAGGCCGGCAATAATAAACGAAAACTCGCCTATCTGCGCCAGACTGAATCCCGCCTGCATCGCTACTTTCAGTCCTTCGCCCGAGGCTATCACCCCAAGCGTGGCAAAGATAATGCGCCCTACCAACACCACTCCCGTAAGGATCAATATCAGCCCTCCGTGCTCTTTAATCACCAACGGGTCTATCAGCATGCCTACCGATACAAAGAATACGGCCCCGAAAAGATTCTTGATTGGCTCAACCAAATGCTCGATATGCTTCGCCTTTACCGTTTCCGCCAGGATAGAGCCCATAATAAAGGCGCCTAAAGCGGCAGAGAATCCTACTTTGTGGGCAAACAATACCATCCCCAGGCAAAGCCCTATCGAGACGATGATCAGGGTTTCGTCGTTCAGGTAATTCTTCAGTTTCTTCAGCAGCGTAGGGACAAGGTAGATACCCACAACAAACCAAACCAGCACAAAGAAGACAAGCCGGAGCAGGCTGCTCAGCAGCTCAACGCCTCCGATCCGATGGCTTACGGCTACGGTAGAGAGCAATACCATCATCAGGATAGCTGCCAGGTCTTCTACAATCAGCATACCAAATACGATACCGGCAAACTTCTGCTTCTGAAGCCCCATATCATTAAACGCTTTGATAATAATCGTTGTAGAAGACATAGACAACATACCGCCGAGGAAGATACTGTCCATCTGCGGCCAGCCAAGCAGTTGCCCCACTATATACCCGATAACGATCATCGAGCCCATATTGATAATGGTGGCAAGCGAGGCCGTCCCTCCCACTTCCATTAGCTTCTTAAAGCTGAACTCCAGCCCCAGGGCAAACAGAAGGAATATTATGCCGATCTCAGCCCATATCTCAACATTGCCCATATCCGCCACAGTAGGTAGCCAGGGTATATGTGGGCCGGCAATAAATCCGGCCACAATATACCCCAATACAACCGGCTGCTTAAGCCATTTGAACAAAATAGTTGCAATCCCGGCTGTAATAAGGATCAAGGCTAAGTCACCTATAAAATCATTCAGATCGGCCATATATGCTTACTTTTCGATTACTGCCTGGGCGGCGGCTACACGGGCGATAGGCACACGGAACGGTGAGCAGGATACGTAGTTCAGCCCCACAAGGTGGCAGAATTTAACCGACGACGG
>JAISCM010000187.1 GCA_031265595.1 Tannerellaceae bacterium | reverse complement strand
ATATACATGCGCATTGTATGTGTGTGTTTTATTATCGCCGCTCCTGTTGCCTATTACGCCATCGTTAAATGGCTGGAGAATTTTGCTTATAAAACGCCTCTCTATTGGTGGGTGTTTATTGTGTCTTTCATTCTGATAGCGGTTATAACCAGTATCACCGTCACCTTCCAGAACTGGAAAGCGGCCAATGCCAACCCGGTAGAAAGCATCAAAATAGAATAAAACAGCATAACATCAGAATAGCTGGTTTCATTGTGTAATCTAAAAAAGGCTGTATCGTTTATTAAAACGTACAGCCTTTCCGTTAGTAAGCTCTTATGAAAAAGTACAATTATTTCTTTTTCAGCACATACATATCGGCTAAATCACCGGTAATAACCTCGCCATCCATATCCAACGAGATCAACTTATCCTCGCCGATAATATACTTATTCGGGGCTTCTTCGCCTACGAATGTAATTATCGGTCCCGATGCATCATCCCAGATAAACTCGCCGACAGTCTCAATAGGTTCTTCCGACTTTCCTACATACGTAACCGTCTTTTTATACGTATTCCCGGATAATGTTACTACCACTTCCATCCCTTCGCCGGAAGCAGTGGGGAGTATCCCTACATAAACTCCGTCTACATCCAAGGCGTTCATGGAGGTGTCTCCAATTATTTCTTCTTCTTCGACAGCGTTCTCCTCTTTCGTACTGCCGCTTTTTGTATTACAACTTGCTATTAAAATTGCAATACCTAATAATAAATAAATCTTTTTCATGTCTTTTGTATTATATTTTGTATTATAACGCCGCAAAAGTATTTCACTTTTCATACATAAACAACCATGCAGATAAAAAAGTTTTATTATTTATCAATTATTAAACTATTGCTTACCTGTAAGCGCCGTAAGAAGACAGTAATCCGGTAAGCTGCCGGATATATCTCGCCACCTCTTCCGTATCTTCCGGCTCCGGGCTCCATGGGGCAAGGTTTTCGGGTGATAAAGGAGCGAATGGGCCTTGCTTTGCTTCGTACAAAACCGTATCTGGTTCTAATACAACTAAGCCATGCCATACGCCTGCCTTAATATCCGCTCCATAAACGCCTGCTTTCGGATCAAGTAACAAATACTCCGCAACATTCCCTTCATCATCGAAAGTAAACAGCTCTATGCTGCCGCGCAAAATCAGAAAAGATTCATCTTTATCGGGATTCAAATGCCGGTGCGGGCGTATGTAGGTGCCCGGCTCCATTGCATTGATCAGGCGATTCAGCGGATCGTCTAACTGATCGTGCAAATTATAATTCATGCGCAGGCGGGGAGACTGCCTGGCTTTTTCTGTCGTTTCATTTAAAAGTTGCTCGTTAATTACTTTCATTGTACAATAAATAAAAGAAAAGGGGTAGTCTGACGAGATACCCCTTCACCGTTTCATATAAAATAAATTGAATAATTGCTGTTAGCTGGATTCAGCTATTAATAATATCGTTCCAGAATCCAGGCATCCTGAAAGTTCGGATAGTATTTCGACCTGAATGCATCTCTACTATATAAGGCATCCCGTTTGCTATCAAAACTGGAAACAACAACACGCAGCATCCCTAATTCATTTTGGGCAACCAGGGCATTGTAACCGTCGCTTTGCATACGATCCCTCAAAGAGTATGCATTCGTATTATTTCTGAAACTGCCGATCACCACACTGTAACGCATCAGGTTAGCCGTATTTTCTCCCATATAAGGGTTAATACGCTCCTGACGTGTGGAAACGTTTAAATCACTGTCTCTTTCAATGTCTGTCCTCGGTTTGGAAACAACTTCGAAATCGTCGGCAAATTCATCATCCACGTATTCATCGTCGGCAAATTCGTCTTCAAATTCTTCAACAGGAGCGCCGGATTCACGTTCTTTAGCTTGTTCGTAGGCCGCTCTGTACGCACTCTGTTTAGGTTTACATGAGCCTAATGCCAACACGGCAAACAAGACTCCCAATAACCAAATTTTGTTCATAATTATCCAGTTCTTAAATTATAATTGCAAAGATATAAATATTATTTACTACTTTCGCACTTAACACATAATATATTATAAAGTAAATGAAAAAATCTGTTTTGTCTATGAGTATTTTAATCTCTGTTTTACTGGGATCCTGTGCGCAGGATATAAAAGAAACAGCGGATACGAATCCTGTTGAACGTCCCGAAATTAAAGTAACGAATGGCCGGCTGACCCCTGAGATACTTTATAGCCTGGCACGTATAAGCGATGCCAGGCTTTCTTCCGACGGGCAAAAAGTCCTCTATGGAGTATCATTCTCCAGTATAGAAGAAAACAAAGGAAACCGTGAACTGTTCACCGTTAATGTGGATGGATCAGGAAAAAAGCAACTTACCCACACGGCTAAGAGCGAACAAAACGCCGTTTGGATAAAGAATGACCTTGAGATCGCCTTCCTGTCGATCGAAAGCGGTAATTCCAAACTATGGATCATGGATGTGGATGGAACCAACCGCCGCCGGATAAGTAATTATGAAGGCGGAATAAACAGTTTCATTTTTTCTCCGGATGAAAAAAGCATTTTATTTATTTCCGATATTAAATACGGGAAACGTACATCCGATATATATCCCGATTTGCCCAAAGCCTCCGGACGGATCGTTGACGACCTTATGTACAAGCATTGGAACGAATGGGTAGAGACCATCCCCCACCCTTTTATAGCTTCTTTTAACGGTACTGAAATGGGTGAAGCAATTGATATAATGGAAGGCGAACCTTACGAATGCCCGATGAAACCAATGAACGGAATAGAAGACCTGGCCTGGAGCCCCGACGGAAAAACAATCGCTTACGCCAGCCATAAAAAAACGGGATTGGCGTATGCTGTATCTACCAACTCGGCTATCTATATATATAATGTAGAGACAAAGCAAACAAGGAACCTGACGGAAGGAATGATGGGATATGACACGCACCCGGCCTTCTCGCCGGACGGCAACGCCATTGCCTGGATCAGCCTGGAACGCGACGGCTACGAATCCGATAAACACCGGCTATTTATAGCCGATCTGCAAAGCGGCGAAAAAGACGATCTTACTTCCGCTTTCGATTATAATGTAGATGATATGCAATGGAACCAGGATAGCCGGTCGCTCTATATCATTGTCTCCAAAGAAGGGCTTAAACATATCTGGCAAATCGGGTTAGACAAAACGATGCGCCAGATCACTACCGGGCAATACGATTATGTAGCGTTAGACGCGGCGGCCGGTAAGATGATTGCTATCAGGCAATCGCAGGAATATGCACCCGAGATCTTCTCTGTAGCCATTGAATCGGGAGAAGCTAAAGAGATCAGTTTCGAGAATAAAGCGGTATTCGATCAACTAACAATCGCCAAATCCGAACCCCGCTGGATAAAAACAACAGACGGAAAGCAGATGCTGGTATGGGTTGTGTATCCTCCCAACTTCGACCCTGCAAAAAAGTATCCGGCCTTACTCTATTGCCAGGGAGGGCCGCAAAGTATGGTAAGTCAGTTTTGGAGCTATCGCTGGAATCTTCAGATAATGGCCGCCAATGATTACATCATCGTAGCGCCGAACCGCCGCGGACTACCGGGATTCGGACAAGAATGGCTCGAACAGATAAGCGGCGATTACGGAGGACAAAATATGAAGGATTATTTTACAGCCATTGACGAGGTGGCGAAAGAACCATATATAGACGA
>JAISCM010000168.1 GCA_031265595.1 Tannerellaceae bacterium | reverse complement strand
TCTTTTATCATTTCAATTAACGGGATATGACATTCGGCCAGGTTGGTAACCTCGGCAGGCCAGTAATTCATCTGGATATTGATGTTAATGGTGTATTTACTTCCCCAGGGCGGGGTGAGTTTCTCATTCCATATCGCTTGCAGATTGGATGTTTGCCCGCCTTTCCGGCTACTTGACACAAGCATATAGCGACCGAACTGGAAACAGAGCGCTTCCAGATCCGGGTCATCTGCCCCTTCCTGTACCGCACGGATGCGCTCGGCTATGGGCTTTTCGTTCATTGTCTTATCGCCTACGCTTAGGTGAACGCGCCCCATCATCCGGCTGAAAGCATCTACATGTTGCTTATATAAGGTCTCCTCATTTTTGCCGGCTACCTTATCCATTGTTTGTTGGTTAATAGCCGCCGGGTCTCCACTAATGTTAGTATAGTTGATGTGGCTTGTGGCGGCTGTAAGGAGCAAGGTGACCGAATTGGCTTTCCTGATACGTAATTTGTCTTTCGCAACGCCCGACTCCCCTCCATCGTGAGTGGCTTTCAGTATGGTTTGAAACTTCATTCCTTTCCCGTCCACAGGCGCTATCAGCCAATATTTAGGCAAAGGCCCCTCCCATACGCCGTCGAGAACCAGCTTACCCGGTTCGGCCTTTACACTTTCTTTGAAATAGCTGTCCAGCCAGGCATCGAAAGAAATACACCCGGGCTTATCGGCAGTTATCCTGACAACCATTACATTATCGGGATACGACACATAAGCTTCGCGCTTATACGTTACGCCGTCGCATACAAATGAAACCGTAGTTACCCCGGTTTCCATATTCAAATCCCGGTAGTAAGCGCCTGTTTCAGCATTATCTATATCGAAGAAGAAGATCCGGAGGTCGCCCAATGGCTGATAAGCCTGCTGAGCAATGGGCTTCCCATAGAAATTCTTATCAATCATTTTCTCAGCCTCTTTGTATTTGCGATTAAATACCAAGTCTTGAATTTGATTGAAATACCGTCCGGCATCCGGATCATCATACGCATGCGGACGCCCAGACCAAAAGCTGGTTTCATTCAACGCAATGCGTTCATCCTGTACTTTCCCGTATACTAAACCGGCTAAAAAGCCATTCCCGATAGGAAGAGGCTCCGTCCAGGTATCCCCCGGCTTCGTATTATACCACAAGGTCATGTTGTTTTCGCCGGCAACGGCAAGACCGGGAAAGAGAAGGCTGCAACAACAAACCGTAAGCAGCGCCGTAGAGATACGTTTTCTAATAATAAGTAGTGTCTTCATTTCTTATAAGGGCTATAATAATTGAGAATTATGTATTGGATGGTAAAAATATAAAAATGCAACTTCAAAATAAAGAGGAAGCTACGTTTTTTTTAAAATTTAGCTTTTCCCGGCCGATTGATATGATATGCCTTCTTTCTCAGAAGGTCCGTACCTTTTTTCAGAAAGGTACGGACCTTTTCAAAAAAAGGTAGGCACCTTCCGGAAAAAAGGTAGGCATGAAATTTTTAACACTATATTTAATCTAAATAAACATCTTCTGGAGGTTTTTTATAATATTCATACATCGTTGCTATCTGTTCGGGCAGAACGCGCTCCAGGGATAGTGGGGGGAGTTTGTCTAATGGGAAGAAGCCTTTTCCGAGGATGTCGAAGGCTTGGGTGAATACTCCGCCTGTTATTTCGCAAAGGATAAAGAATTTATATACATAGAAGGGGATGGGCGGGTGTGGGTGTTTGCTCATATCGATCACCGACAGCAAACGAACGGGGCGTACTTCCAGGCCGGTTTCTTCTTTTACTTCCTTCCGGGCTACCTCTTTGGGGGAGTATCCTATATCGGCCCAACCGCCGGGAAGCGACCAGAGGCCGTCGGCTCTTTCTTTTACCAGCAGTATTTCATCCTGTTGGTTGAACACGACGGCGCGGATATCTACCTTGGGCGTAACGTATTCTTTTGACGGACTATAGGAGGAGTGGATAACGCCTTCGTCCAGTCCGGTAACGGATGAGACGATTTGATTGCTTATGCGCACTAATTCTTCATACCGTTCGGTATCATACTCACTTAACGAGTATACAAGGCCATTCTGTGAAAGCGCCCGGATACGTTGCGCCAATACGATAAGTTCTTTGTCCTTTTGCATCAGTTTATTTTTTTACAAATGTACTTCTTACGTCCGATTTCTATTCAATTTCTGTCCGAAATGCAATAAGCTGTCTGTGAAATAGCCCGTATCTTGCCGGCGAAAAGAAATTGTATGTTGAACCAATAAAAACAATCATGCCTATGGAATAGCAATGCAATAAACAACTAATTTCCTGAATAGAGAGAGAACTAACAAGATATTTATCTCATAACAGTAAAAATTTATATGAAAAAAGAGCCTTTGTTAACAGCATTATTGAGTGAAATAAACCATCTACCGATACGATCGGGCATTCTTTTTGCCTTTTTGTTAGTGGTTTATGTTTCATCCATCCGGGCTGCTCATGCAGCGTATCCTGCTGCGTTACCGCAGCAAAACGTCCGTACAATAAGCGGTACGGTGGTCGATCAGAACGACGAGCCGGTTATTGGCGCCAACATTATTGAAAAAGAAACAACGAATGGCGTCATTTCCGACCTCGACGGTAAATTTAGCTTACAGGTATCACCAGACGCGACGCTGGTTATTTCATATATCGGATATGATATACAGGAAGTGCCGGTGGGCAATCAAACCCAGCTCAGGATCACTCTGACGGAGAGTTCGCTGGGGCTGGAAGAGGTTATCGTGGTGGGGTATGGTACGGTATCCCGTAAGAACCTTACGACGGCTATTTCCAAGATCTCGGCAAACGATGTGCCGAAAGTGGGCAACAGTACGATGTCGCAATTGCTGATGGGACGCGCTGCCGGTTTGCAGGCAACGATGGCCAGCGCACAGCCGGGCGGTAATGTAGACATCTCCATCCGGGGCGCCGCCGCGCCTATCTTTGTGGTAGACGGCGTGATGGTTCCGACGGATGCACTCGAACCGGGCGCCGGAGGGTTGGTGACGCCTTCGTCTATTCAACGTTCGGGACTGGCCGGGTTGAATCCGGAAGACATCGAGTCTATTGAGGTACTGAAAGATGCTTCGGCGTCAATCTA
>JAISCM010000162.1 GCA_031265595.1 Tannerellaceae bacterium | reverse complement strand
TCATTTCCTTTCTTCAACGCCAGCGTTAAAGACAAACTTTCATGTTTACCGATATACATGTGGTTTATTTTAATATCCATATCCATATCGATGTCGAAGTTCTTTATATTGGCGGAATTTAATTTGATGCTTACCGTTCCGGTAGCTTCGTTTGCCTGGAGATCTGCCGGAAGCATAGAAAACAATATGCTTATAATTATGCCGGCTATAACATTCATAACTCTCATAATTCTGTCTTTTTATTTATTTTATAATATATACTATACTAACGCCCAGCTTTGTGGGTCCGAAATAACTTTTCTTGAAATGCCCGTCATACCGGTTTTCCCGGATATACGTTTTGTCGTAATCAAAGTTCAGGTAGCCCATTCCCACCGTAAATTCTATATTGAGACGGGGGGTTACATATACTGAGTATCCGTAAGAGACGCCACCACCGTAAGCCGTCCCTTTATAATGATTCCTCCGGCTGAAATTGACGAAAGGCACTTCCAACCGGGAGACATCATAATTAAGATACATCCCGTGTACACCGAAGAAATGGCCATTAAACCCTTCGAGCAGCCAATAGCGCCCTTCCGGCTGAACCATCCAGTGCTTCCATGTTCTGTTTGCTACTTCCCATCCGATGAAATTGCCCGACAAATCCACAGAGAATTGTTTATTGATAACAAACTCTCCTCCTATGTTAAGAATGGCTGCTGCATCATAAACAACATTATTTTTCACGGCTATCTGCTGCGCATGCGCAGAAATAAACATGCAAAATCCGAACAGGAGGCTCAACCATATTTTGTTCATACATGTTAAATTATCAACATAAATAAAGCGCAAATATAAAGAAAAAGTTCATTATGTAATGAAATGATGAGGAAAAATATGCGTTATCATCGAGTTTTATATAGAAATAGTAGAAAAGTAGTATATTTGTGGATAAATTGAATGGGTATGAAACGAAAATATATACTATGGACGATGCTCTTTTTGATCGTTCTGAATAGTTGCCTGGATACGGATGATCTGGGCGATAAACGTGCGGTTCGTACGGTGTTTGCTTATATGATAGCAAGTAATTTGGGCGGCAATCTTACAAGAAACATTGATGATATGATAGCTGTTGCCACGCCAGACAACCTGAATGGCGGCAAGCTGGTTGTTTTCTATTCTAAAAATAAAGAAGAGGCTGAATTATTCGAAATAAAAGAAGGCGCAAACGGCGTAATTACCCGCCATCATATCCGCGATTACGAGAATAAAAGCGCCATTTCACCGCAGGTAATGCAGGAGATTATTCAGGAGGTTGTCAGCCTTTATCCGGCTGATAGTTATGGCATGATATTATCCAGCCATGGTTCGGCCTGGATGCCAGCCGGCTTCAGAGAGCTGCGCTCATTCGGGGAAGAGAATAAAAAGTATATGGAGATAAATGAACTGGCAGGCGCCTTACCCGACCATTTCTTCGACTTTTTACTTTTTGACGCCTGTAGCATGGGCTCGGTCGAATGTGTATATGAATTAAGGAATAAGGCCGGTTACATTATTTCATCGCCATCTGAGATTATGGATGTTGGCTTTCCTTACCAGAAAGTAGCGCCCCTTCTGTTTCGGGATACGCTTGATATGGGCCGGATCGCGGATGAGTTTCACGATTTTTATACAAACTACACCCATCCTTTCGGCAATATATCGGTGGTAAAAACCGGTGAATTGGAAGAATTGGCCGGAGTAACCCGCACGATTGTTTCTGCGGCGGGGGGAGAAGAGGCTACGTATGACTTACTGTCGTTGTTTCCCGGTCTTCAGATATTAACCTATTATAATGCGCCCACCAGCTTGTATGATTTCGGCGACGTGATCCGGCGGTTGGCTACGGATGAACAGTACAGCCAATTCCAGTCTGCGCTGGGTAAAGCGGTTACGGAAAAACGCACTACGGCGAAGACCTATATTCAGGGAGTAGGCGATATACCTGTGGGAGCCTACTCCGGTCTGTCCGTTTACCCTCTCAGGGAAGAACTTCCCGGCTTGAACGCCTGGTACAGACAATTGGATTGGTATAAGGCCGTCTACGAATAAGTATAGGTATGAGTGATCACTGGAAGTATCGTACAGAACTATTACTGGGGGGCGAGAAGCTGAAACGCCTTTCACACGCTCACGTACTTGTTGTCGGGTTAGGGGGAGTAGGCGCTTATGCCGCCGAACAGGTGTGCCGGGCCGGCGTGGGGAAAATGACGATAGTAGACGCCGACGTAGTGAATGATACGAATATAAACCGCCAATTACCCGCGCTCCATTCTACGCTGGGGCAATCTAAAGCGGATGTAATGGGTAAACGCCTGCTGGACATCAACCCGGAAGTGGAGCTGACAATCATCCGGGAATTTCTACGAGACGAACGGACGGAAGAGATCCTGTCGTCTGCCCGTTTTGATTTCATTATCGATGCCATTGATACGCTTAGCCCGAAGGTATTTTTGCTTTATCACGCCTTCCATCGCCGGATACCTGTTGTATCGTCTATGGGAGCCGGCGCTAAAACAGACCCTTCCTTAGTCAGGATCGCCGATATTTCGAAGACGATGAATTGCGGTCTGGCGAGAGCGGTACGAAAACGGTTAAAAGGGAAAGGGATATACAAAGGGATACCGGTTGTGTTCTCTGAAGAGTTAGCCAATCGCGATGCCATTATTGAAATAGAAGGCGAAGCCTGTAAACGGACAACAGCCGGAACGGTTTCTTATATGCCTGCCCTGTTCGGATGCTTTCTGGCATCGTATGTGATACGTAATCTTTAAATAAAATGATAAAAACGAAAGGAGTTACGAAAAGCTTTGGCCCTTTACAGGTATTGAAAGGGATAGACCTTGTTGTTGCTAAAAGCGAAATAGTAGCTATTGTAGGGCCAAGCGGCGCCGGGAAAACAACCTTGTTGCAAATTATCGGCACATTAGACGCGCCCGACAGCGGCGAACTGGAAATAAACGGAACAAAAACCGGCCTTCTGAAAGACAAAGAACTCGCCGCTTTCCGCAACCATAATATCGGGTTCGTTTTTCAGTTTCATCAATTACTTCCCGAATTTACCGCATTGGAAAATGTAATGATCCCCGCCCTGATAGGACGGGAGAATCCGCAAGCGGCCGAAAGAAAGGCCAAAGAGATGCTGGATTTCCTGGGATTGCCAGACAGGATAAGCCACAAACCTTCCGAACTGTCGGGCGGCGAAAAGCAACGGGTGGCCGTAGCGCGCGCCTTGATCAATAACCCTGCCGTCATTTTAGCCGACGAACCTTCCGGTAGCTTAGATACCAAAAACAAAGAAGAACTGCACGCTTTATTTTTCGAGCTTCGCGACAAGATGAAACAAACCTTTATCATCGTTACGCACGACGAACAATTAGCCCGGCATACCGACCGCGTTATCCACATTAAAGACGGGCTTGTAACTTCTAACCAGGTGACACAGCAACGATGAATTGGCCTGATTTACTCTATTTCTCTAAAGGAGAAAGGCAGGCATTGGCTTTACTCCTCCTCGTGATTGCCGCCGCTTTACTTGTGTTGGTTGTCTATGATAAGAAAGAAACCGGCGAAGCTATTGCCGGAAATCAATACATTGTTGATCCCTCCAACGCTCCTGTCAGGAAGGAAGCCGATAGCGCTTCTCACAGATCCATCACGAGAGAAGCCGAAGCGCATATTCCCAAACCATCACCTGTTACGAATCAACCGAAACAAACGAATCAACCGAAAAGAGGGAGAAGCCCTTCCTATACAAAGGCCGAGAAATATCCAGCCGGTACCCTTGTGGAACTCAACACGGCAGATACCCTTGTGCTAAAGAAAGTGCCGGGTATCGGGAGCGCCTTTGCCCGGCGTATCGTAAAATTCCGCGATTTATTGGGCGGATTTTATACCGTTTCGCAATTGCAGGAGGTATACGGTATGGACGATGAACGCTATCAGGCGCTCCGTCCCTGGTTTCATGCCGATACATTATATATAGCTAAACTATCTGTCAACCGGCTACCGTATGACGTATTGATCAAACATCCTTACCTGAATCCCACACAAACCCGGACGATTTGCCGGTTGCGCCAACAGAAAGGGAGGCTTTCAGGCTGGGAGAATCTGCAATTATTAGACGAATTTTCCGTCGCAGATATAGATAGACTGAAAGCATACCTCTCGTTTGGCGACTGATCATTTGCCGGTATTCATCACGCCCGAATCCTCATCCGTATTATTGAGCCTCTTTTCTCCGGCGCTGAACGTGCGGCCAAAGGAGAAATCCCATGTCAGACGGATAAAAGGCATGCGCGAAGTTTCTTGTATATAGTTGCTTCTGTGATACGAAGCGTACTGCGACCAGTTTTCCGTATCCACTTTGTAGTTGTCGGCAAAGGGCATAAACATCCCGAGCGTAACCGATAAATTCTTATGCTTATAGCTTATCATGGTATAATGCAGGTTTTCGCCTCCGTCCATGGTTTCGCCGTAAAACCAGTTCCAATTGGTCATCCATCCGCCGCCAAGCGTAAAATTCTTATACGTAGCCGAAATATCGCCATTCATAAACCAGTTGGTATAGGTGTGATGGTAGGTATTTCCATTACTGATGTAATGATTAACGCCTCCCGTTATGGATACTTGTAAAATGTCTTTAACCGGGCCTACGCGCAGCATCAAACGGCTGGCCGCCCGTTGCCAGTCTTGCTGGTTATCCCATGTTTGAACGATCTGGTTGCCGGCCAACCGTTTTTCATCCATAATGGCTTTCGGGTGATATTCGTAGGTATTCCACCAGTTGCCATAGAAAAGGCCTTTTTGTATTTCGTAGGTCAGCTCGGTGCGATAGCGCAAATAGGGCGTTAAATCCGGGTTTCCACGTTGGATTTGTAGCGAATCAATCGCTTGTTCCACATCGCTCAGGTTGGATAAAGAAGGGGAAGCATTGCTGATATCCGCCTTCCAGCGGATGGATGAGCGCCCGGGCAATGTATAGTGTAGTACGAAGCGTGGGTTGAAGGTATAGTATTGATACCCTTTCCCGTCTCCCTCCTGTTCCAGGTACGAACGGGCCACGCCGAGGCCTGCTGTATAATCAAGTTTTTCCACCTTCCCTTTAAATTCTACATACGCGAAGGTCTCGGCCTGGTTCATTTCGGTGGTATAGGTTGCTCCGTTAGTATAGGTATTGTCCGAGAATGCCTGCGTATGGCGAATCCCTGCGCCAAGGCGGTTTACGCCGAAGTTCTTTTCGTAAATACCTTCTCCTATGAAAGAATACTTCTTTCCCGTCACTAAATTGTTTATATCGGTTAGCGCCATGCCTTCGCGGCTCTCCTGATACAGCCGGGTATTGTCTGTATAATTATAGGTGCCTACGGCATTTAGTACAAGGGTCTGATCGTTCTTCAGGTTATGCTGATAATACAAATCGAGCGCGGGGCGGTGGGATGTATTCGCCGACCGGTCGGTCATATAGACAACATCCGCCGGATCATCTCTGTTGTACAGCGATCCTTTATAATCCCAATGCGGATTGTTCCTTCCATAATAACGCATGGT
>JAISCM010000031.1 GCA_031265595.1 Tannerellaceae bacterium | reverse complement strand
TATGCCCTGACAGGACAACTGCTCTACAAAGCACAAAAAGCCGCCGGCGAAGCAACCTACCGCATCCACGACCTCCCGGAAGGCATCCTGATAGCAAGAGGCAGCAGCGGCTGGACAAGAAAAATTATTTCTCTATACTGATCATTGTGTATTACTTTATTGACGTTAAATACCATCCGGCATTAACCTGCAACAAGGGTATTTAATTTGAATGCAAAAGCCCCCTTTTCAGTATGAATCGGGGGCTTTCTTGTGTACAAATATTCAAATCAAAGCCTCACGGCCATCAATTCTTCTCCGAGTTTATTTATCGCATCCTGGATCTTTTGGCTTTGCTTCTCCGATGCAAACGCCGACCGGCTTTTATATTGCCGCATAAGCGACGGATTTATTCCGCTCAACTTAGCCAGCTTTGATATATTTATCAAATCAAAATAATCAAAAAAGGAAGCTATATCATATTGGTATTCAAATACAGGCTGATCTATCTCCTTCGGTATGGCTTTCCCGGCATCCCGGTACATCTTTGTATAGTCATCAATAGCCTCCGCCAGCCTGTCCTTAGCTTCCGCAACCGACGCGCCTTGCGCGTTCAGGTTGTGTCCTTTCGTATCCGGCACATAGATACTATACACCCCGTTATCCCACAATTCAACAATCGCCTTTAGTTTCATACAATTCCCATTTAATATTTTGCACAAATGTGCGGGTCATTTAAGACCCGCATCTTTTAACATGTCGCTAAGCGTGCCAGCTTTAAGCTCTTGGCTTTGATGCCTTGAGACCCGGAAAAACCTGTTAGTAACAGGACTAAACCAGACATCATGCTCTTTACCATGGCTTACAAAGTAGCATCCTATCTTTGCGGCCTTTCTAAGAAACTCTGATGTTTTCATATCAAAGAACATTTGTACAATGCAAATGTAGCAATTCTGCTATAAGCAGCAAAGCGTTTCGCCATTTTTTGTTGTAGTTTCCTGCTTTGGACAACAGATAAAGATAGTTGTTGATACTCTCTTTTTATTCTCAGGAAAACAATATATCTTTGTGTATCTTAAAAGAAATAGTATGACAGCAATACAATTCAACGCCAAAAAAAAGCAGAACTAATAAAAGAAATAGATAGCGAAGAGCTACTGGATAAAATGTTGGCTCATCTCCATCGCTTGAAGATGAAAAGCCCCAACCCCCCTTGCCAATATACGCTTGATGAACTAAAAGAACATATTGACCAAGCCGAAGAGAATATAAGCCGGAAAGAATATCTGACATACGAAGAATTAGAAGAACAAATACTGAAATGGTGATAATCTGGACCCTTAGCGCACAAACACTCCCTCATGGCTTTGCATAGTATATGAAATTTCCAAGAACATTACTATATTTGCAGATGGTTACTAGTAAACCGTATGATTAGAGATGGAAAAGATTGCAGAAAATAAAGTAGTTATTGAAAATGGAGAGGTGAAAACCATTTTTACCGAAGATATAGGCGATAATGGTGGGTGGCTGAACATTGAAGAATCAAGAAGGCTATGCCATGAGATGGTAGATAAAACAAGAGAAATATTGAAACAGAAAAATGCAACTATTAATAAGTAAAAGAGTACATAAAAGGATTCAACAGTTTTATTATAATGCTATTCTGAAATACCCAAACACCTATTCACCTGATAATGCAGATAAAGATATTGATAAAGTGCATAATGAACTTTATAAGATCGGAGTATCCCTGATCGATTCAAATACAAGCTTGCCAAAGTGGGAAAAATATAAGGTTTGCCGGTCTAAATTGACGAATTGGTATTTCGCTTATAAGATACATAATGATATTGTTTATGTTTACGATGCTGAAAATGGTAGGAATATGAGTAATAATGCGCTTACTTCTAAAAACAAGGTTAAAAAAAACAAATGAAAGCAATCAACAATCCGATAAGCTAATTTTAGTGGAACTACAAGTTATACTTCATGTGTGAAGTATAAATTATCCGCTGTGCCGTACAATATGAAATATTAAGTGTAACTTTGTGATTGATTATTTGTAAGCAAACTCTATGCGTAGAAGAAACATATATTTGTTGTCTCTGATTATTTGTATGGTTGCATCAGGATGCCGGACGGCTTTCCTGACGCTGCCGGATGAGACGGGTGGGATGCCCAAGCGCGAATTTCGTGGCGCCTGGATACAGACGGTTTATCAAGGTGAATACAAGGATATGCCTCCCGCACAAATGAAGAAAGACTTTATCCGTAAACTCGACTTTCTTCATGCCTGTGGGATAAATGCCATTATCTTTCAGGTTCGTCCCGAAGCGGATGCTTTTTATAAATCGGAATTAGAGCCTTGGAGCCGTTTTTATACAGGCCGGCAGGGCGTTGCTCCCGAAGGGGAGTTTGATCTGATGCGATTCCTGATAGATGAATGTCATAAACGGAATATGGAGTTTCATGCCTGGTTGAATCCGTATAGGGCCAGCGCTTCGGAAAACATAGCGTTTGCCGCTTCCCATATTATCAATCAATATCCCGGACGCTTTGTAAGGTATAATAAGTTGATCCTTTTTGATCCCGGACAGCCTCAGAATCGCCGCTTTATCTGCCAGGTGGTAAAAGATATTGTTGGCCGGTATGATGTAGACGCTATCCATGTAGACGATTATTTTTATCCCTATCCTGCTCCCGGCGTGCCTTTCCCTGACGACAGAAGTTTTGAACGCTATGGCATCCCCCAGGGATATACGGAAGCTACGCGTGGCGACTGGCGGCGGGAGAATGTAAACAAACTGATAGAAGAGCTAAAAGGCGTTATCCGCGAGACGAAGCCCTGGGTGCGGTTCGGCGTCAGTCCGTTTGGCATCTACCGTAACAAAAAGAGTACGCCGGACGGTTCGGGTAGCGAAACGAATGGCTTGCAGAATTACGACGATCTGTATGCGGATGTGCTTCACTGGGTAGAACAGGGCTGGGTAGACTACAATATCCCCCAACTGTATTGGGAAACCGGGCACGCAACGGCCAGTTATACCACCCTGATAAAATGGTGGAACGAACATGCCGGAAACGGACATCTGTATATCGGACAGGATGTAGCCCGCACCATGAAGGCCGGGCAGTTGGAAGAGAAAATGGAGGCTGCCAGGGCCTTGCCGGATATAAAAGGCAACTGCTTCTGGCCGGCCAATGAAATCCTGTGGAATAATGGGGGAGTGGCCGATAGCCTCAAACGGCATTATCATCGCTATCCCGCCCTGATCCCTGCTTATACCAGTATGCACGACCACCGGCCAACGAACGTATCGAAGCTGGAAGCAGAAAAACTACCCAATGGCGTACTGCTGCAATGGAAGACAAAGCAGAAGCCTGGCGCGCCCCCGGCGGCGTACTATTTTGTAGTTTATTGTTTTGCGAAAGGAGAGAAAATAGATTTGGACAACCCGGCCCGTATGCTGAAAATCACGAAAGAAACGTCTTATTTCCTCTCTGCCCACAATAAAAGGAAAGGCGCCTTCCGTTTCGTAGTAACGGCTGTAGACCGCTATCACAACGAAAGCAAAGGCAAACGGATTAAATTGAAATTATAATAAGCCTTATGTTTGAAGAAAGATGCAATAAATATACCGATTGTGCCGGCTGTGAGCAATTCAGGAAGGACGTCTTCAAATATAGAAACTATCCCAGGGGGATGTTTATTCCAAAGGAGAGGTGCTCGCAAAATATAATGTATTTCATTGTAAAAGGCGAACTATGGGCCAACAGTAGCGAGCATCCCGACACGATCTTGCGGGAAGGTAACTTTATCCTCCAGCCGGTGGGTTCGTCTGTTGAGTTCAGGATCCATACACCGGTGGAATGTGTCCTTTATTTGTTCGACCGGCTGCAAAACGTTTGCGATACCCGTTTCCAGAGCGGCCTTTCTTTCGTAGAAGGAAGCGCTCCGTCTTCTTCTGTAATGAATGCCTGCGCGCCCCTTCATTATTTTCTCGAAGGGATGAAAATAATGCTGTTGGATGATATGCTTTGCGCCGGCCTGATGCAGTCTAAGCAAACGGAGTTGTTTTATTTGCTGAATTGTTATTATACCCTTAAAGAGTTGTCGGGCTTTTATTCGCCGATATACAGCCATAACCGGAGCTTTCACTACTTTGTAATGAATAACTACCAGCAGGTGAAAGACGTGGAAGAGTTTGCCCGTTTAGGCGGTTATTCCGTCCCTACTTTCCGGAGAATGTTTAAAGAAACCTTCGATGAACCGGCTTATCAATGGATGCTGAAACAGAAAAAGCAAGATATTCTGAACGACATCACCACTACCGGTATGCAGATTACCGAGATCAGTCTGAAATACGGCTTCGAGTCGTTGGCAAACTTCTCACACTTCTGCCGTTCCAACTTTGGAAAATCACCCCGCGCCTTGCGTTCAGAGTAAGCTTGCCGCGCTGCTGCCGTAGTACCCCTTCGACGAAGAACGCGTATTCTGCTGCTGCTTCTGCTGACTTTGCTTCTGTTGCTGTTGTTGCAGGTATTGCTGCACTTTGTCTACGGATTGACCTTGTGAAGCATACGTTGAGGCAGGCGCTGTATTCCGGTTTTGTTGTTGTTGCACAACGCCGGTGGATTGTTGCTGTTGCTGTTGCGTCCTCCTTCCGGTTTCCTGATACGTGTTTTGTTGTTGTGATGGGTATTCGCCCTGCCTGTATCTTATGGATGGAGACTGAATATCCGGCTGGCTTGGCTGATTTTGCTTCTGTTGCTGTTGCAGGTATTGCTGCACTTTATCCATAGGACGGGCAGGCGTTGTTGAGGCGGGAGCGGGAGTTGCTACATTCCGGCCCTGTTGCTGCACAGCTCCGGTGGGTTGTTGCGTAGTTGTCCTTCTTACGGCTACCGGACTATTATTGATGCGTAAAGACTTTTCGAGCACATCGGTAAACGAACCGATTACATTGTTTTTATAATCCAGTACTTGCCCTATCAGTACAAGCTGGCTTTTATTCATCCATGATTTGTACGGTACATTCTTTTTATAGGCCAAAAACTGGATCAGGTCCTGATCGTTTTTAAGGACTGCGTATGCGTCTCCTCTTGCGGCGTCCAGGCCATAAAGATTTACTGCGCGTTCGTACATTTTCCGTTTGTTGGAACCATTTACAATCACCGGCGGGAGGTATACTATTTCATTTCCTTTCTTCAACGCCAGCGTTAAAGACAAACTTTCATGTTTACCGATATACATGTGGTTTATTTTAATATCCATATCCATATCGATGTCGAAGTTCTTTATATTGGCGGAATT
>JAISCM010000001.1 GCA_031265595.1 Tannerellaceae bacterium | reverse complement strand
ACCCAGCCGGCTGTCCAATCGTTATCGGCGGAGACGGCTCCTTTATATGGCGCCTGGGTGAAGAAGCTGTCGGCCGAAAGGTCTTTCCCGCCTTCTATCGTTCCGATGTAGCCGTCGGTAAATGTGATGGACTGGTTTATGCCATTTCCTTCTTTTTCGGCCAAGGCAAGGTCGGAGACGCTCTCGTACGAGAAGGCTTTGTCGGCCCAGAGGTATTCAATCAACGCTGTGCCGTCGAGGAAGCTTTGTTCGGTTTCTGTTGTGGCCACGGTTACGGAGCTCGGTTTGCCCACTACCAGCACGTTGTATAGTTTGATGGCTGTTCCGGCACGCAGGCGTATGCCCCGCTTCTGATTATTGGCGTCGTTGTTTCCAATCAATGTCAGGTTTGAGAGTGTGGGGCACGATTGGGGCCTGTTTCCGAAATTGTCTTCGCGGTTGTCGGCCTCTATCAGGCAATCGCCATTGGCCGTGCCGTCTGCGCCGGGAGCGGCCGGGTCTTGCAGGGCTATCCAGAATTGCCCTTTCCCCACCCATCCATCCGTCCAGTCGAACGAATCGTCTTCGCTGTGGGTGGAGACTAAGTATTTGGCGTTTACCGTTCCGCCAAACCATTCAAAGCCATCGTCTGAGCCTTTATATGTCTGGATGTATTCAATCGTTGTGCCGCTTCCTACGCCGTACATGGTGAGGCCGTTAGATTCTTTCGTTTCGCTGAATGCGAAGCCTGTGTATTCAAGGCGTACGTAGCGCATGGCGCCAGAATTATCCTCCGGGTCTGTGCCGCCAAAGGGGGCGTCGCCTATTTCCGATTTGCCGGTTCCGCCGGACAGGTTCACCGGAGCTTTGCCGCAGATGTGCACGCCTCCCCAGGCGCCGGGTTGCTGCCGGGTGGAGGTCATTATGACGGGGGCGTCTTTTGTTCCGTTGGCATTGATTTGTCCGCCTTGTTCAACGATGATGTAATCTGGCTGTCCGTCTATGCTGCGGGTGGCCTGTATGGTTACGCCGGCTTCTATTATCAGGTTTCCGCCGGCTTTTATCTGGTAGCCGCCGATGAGTTCGTAGGCACTCCCGGCTTTCAGGGTTTTTTCGGTGGTGAGTTCGCCTTCTAATACCAGGTCTTCTTCTTCGGGCTCATTGGGCTGTTCGGGTTCTTCAGGGACTTCAGGGACTGTGGGGACTGTTGGGACTGTGGGGGCTACGGGGTCGTCTTTGCTGTCACAGGAGGTGAAGGGGCTCAGCATCATAATTACTATCAGTGCGTAACTGATTTTTTTTAGGTACTTGTTCATACTCTTTCTTTTTATTGTTAAAAATCTATGGAAAAGTTTAGTCCTATATTGATTCCTTTACGGAAATATTCTACTGTTTCTTTTTTTTCGGTGTCTTTTATCTTTTGGGTGAATGTATGTTTCGGGTTGAGCAGGTTTTTGGCTTGCAATTTTAGCTGCATGTTATGGGCAAAGCTGCAGGAGGCAATGAAATCGAGCGAATGTAGCGCCTCTTCTACCACATTGTTTACGTTGTTGATGCCTACCGAATGGATACGTGGCCCTTGAAGGTTATATACGGCAGAAACGGAAAGTTGCCTGTCATTGCTCCGTTTCGGCGTATAATTCACATCCAGGTTGAGCAAATAGGGTGAGGCTCCCTGCAACTGCCTTGTTTTATCCGTATATAAACCTTCTTCGGGCAAAGAGATGTGTGTGTGTATATAAGAGGCATTAAAATCTACTTTCAGGTTTTTCGTCACCTGCCGGCGCAGTTCTAT
The DNA here is from genome assembly GCA_031265595.1 of Tannerellaceae bacterium. Next base: position 2,300 of record JAISCM010000001.1, on the reverse strand, counting down.
TTCTGCACCGAAAACCGTTCCTTTGTCTACGTTCCGGAAACTTTGAATGAGCGATCCGGCATACTCCTGCACCCGCTCGATAGGCGTTTCGAGGCGCTTATAAAAAGCTCCGAAAGAATACATATCGCCAAATCCATGAAAGAGTTCGTAGCGCAGGTCTACATTATAATTGTACCCGTTCCTTATATTTTCATACCCGCGGATTGTGGCGGCGCCATAGGATTCTTTATATTCAAAAGGCGCCATTTCAAGAAACGAAGGGCGGGTAACGGTGCGCGAAACACCCATCCGCAGGTTGCCGTTCCGGGCGATGGCATATTTAAGGTTCAGTGCGGGGAAGAGGTCGTCTGTTATCAGTTCTGCACGCTTCTCCCTGGCGGCGTCTGTCCAGAACCTTGTCCACTGGTTGAAATGCTCATAGCGCAATCCCAGCGAAACAAGCAGTTCCGGCGCCGGATAGTATTCCATATCGGCAAAAGCGGCATAGATATCCGAACCGGCATAGTATTTATTCCGGGGCAATGAGTTTTTGCTGACGGTTATCGTCCCATCCGCTATATGGGCGTATGAAAGAAAAGCTTCCGTATCATATATATCCTCTACCTGGGGCGAGATGTTTTTCAGGTTGTAATAGAAGTTGGCCGAATAGAAGTCGCGCGATTTATCCCGCATGGCGCCACCTATACGGATAAAGTTGGGTTGCGATTCATTGCTTCCCAAGAGGAGTTTAAGCTTTATATCCCCGTTCCATTCCTTTTCGGATAATTGGCCGAAGTAACGCATTGTTTCCTGTTGATTGAGTTTGAAAAGCGAAAGTCCGCCACGCTCGTTCCGGACAAACATCACCTGCCGGCGGTCTGGCTCCCGGCTTGCCGTTTGTCCGTAAGACGCCTGCCAGTCGGCAAATAGTTTATCGCAGAACAATTCATGTTTCCCCGTCAGTTGGTTGTTAAACAGTTGCCATACGTGGTAAACGCTGTTGCTTCCCACCAGGTCCATGCCTTCTGCATCCGTTCCCTCGCGCCGCATATAGCTGTCTTCCGTATTATTGATATACATTATATTATAAGATATACGGTCTGTTCTTCCGAGCGTATACCCGGTTTGGCCCAGCAAGACGGCAGTGGTCTCATACGTGTATTTGTCGTAATCATACCGGTCGCGGATAATACCCTGGGCGTTGACGGTAGAGATATAAGCGTCTTTGTAGCATGTATAATCGTTGTTGAATCCCGCAGCCAGCAGCACGTTCAGCTTCCGCCCTCCGATATCCCATGTCTTCCCCATGCCCAAATCCAGCCCGATAGCCGGAAGCGCCGTATGTCTGCTGACGGAGAAACCTGTTTGGAAAGGATTATTTGTCCGTTGCCACCCTTCAAAATCATCGGCCGTCATATTCCTTATGCTTTCCTTTAAGCCAAGCCCATTGGCTATACCCAGGAAAGGAATACCCGCCCCGGCCTTATCAGAAGAATAGAAGCCGGTAAACAGCGTATTGGCCTTCCCCCCCGCCGACAGCCCGATTGTAAGGTAATCTTTCCCTATATTCTCTTTGGTATCAATATTGATATGCGCCCCTGAATAATCACCGGATACAGACGCCTGATACACTTTGCTGACAGAAATATTCTTTACAATCGATGTGGGAAACAAGGTGAGCGGAATCAGTTTATTGTCCGGATTGGGCGATGCGATAGGGAAACCATTGAGGGAGGTCATACTGTAGCGGTCGCCCAGGCCCCGTACATAGACTTTACTGTTACCTTCCATCGATATGCCGGTTATTTTCCTGATGCCGTCGGCCACGGTAGAAAGTCCCTTGACAGACATTTCTTTGGCGCCCAGGTTTTCGACGGCCACAGTAGCCTGCCTGCGTTCCACCATCAGCGCCTTTTCGGCCTCCATATCCATCCGGGCCACTACCATTACTTCCTGAAGGTTCTGCACCGCTTCTTTCATGTCTATGTTAAGGTTGGCCACTCCCCCTTTTGCTATCTCTACTTTTGTTATTTCGAGCGTTGAATAAGAAACATATGAAGCAATCACCGTATAGGTTCCCGCCGGTAGTGAAATGCTGTAACTCCCATCCATATCGCTGCCGGCGCCAGTCCCCGGCAATTCTTTTATCATAACAGCTACGCCGGCAAGCGTTTCCTGGGTACGTGCATCGGTTATTTTTCCTTTCAACAGCCCGTTTTGGGCAAAAAGAGCAGGCAGGTTTGGCAAAAGAAGAATGAATATCAGAAGCCTTGTTTTTTTCTTTTTCATGCATATACTTATTGATATGCGAAAATACAGCT
>JAISCM010000255.1 GCA_031265595.1 Tannerellaceae bacterium | reverse complement strand
GGGCACTCTTGGAATACGGTCGTATTTACCGAGAGGCGAGCTGCTGACCTGCACCCACGGTTTGGCTCCTTTCACCCAGTCGTATATACGAAATACCATCCGGTTGATATTATTTCGCCGCCAGGCAGTGAGGCCCATTGATTTTCCATATCGGTTGTATGTATCCTTATCGGGGAACTTCTCTGCATTTTCCGGGTAATGGATATAATCAAAATGAATACCGTCTATATCATAGTTCGTAACGATTTCTTTTACCAACGAAAGAATATAATCGGTTGTTTCCGGCATGCCGGGGTCTAAATACCATTCCCCTTCATGCAGTTTGCATAATTCAGGCCTTTTTTTTACAATGGTTTTATTGCCGCGGCTATTGACGCTTTTCACCAGGCCGGCCGGATAAGTAACAAACCAGGCATGACACTCCAGCCCCCGTTTATGACATTCTTCTATGGCGAAGGCTAATGGATCGTAACCGGGCGACCCATCAAACTTACCCGAAAATATCCGGTTCATAGGCTCGATAGCCGAAGGATAAATCACATCTCCCCGCAGGCGCACCTGTAGAAATACGGTATTGAAGTTGGCATCGCGCAAAAGGTCTAATTTATTGCATAGATCCAGTTGTTGCTGTTTGCGGGTTATCTCGTTGGTAGCCGGTTTTTTCGGCCAGTCTATTCCATAGATGGTAGTGATCCAGACAGCTCTGATTTCCCGTTTAGGCTGGTTGATGGCATAAAACGGTTGTATGGAAAGAATCGTTACAAGTAAAAAAAGATATAGTTTCATCATCTTATTCGGTACATTGAGATAGTATCCCTTGTGCTTCAACAGGTATATCGGTTGTGATAAAATCGGCTCCTTTATTAGACAGTTCTTTGATAAGAGCCGGATCATTTACGGTCCATACATTAATTAACAGGCCCAGTTTCTTTGCTTCATCAAACCATTCCGGATGTTCTTTCATCACCTTATGGTTGTAATCAAGTCCGGCAAATCCCAATTCTTTTAATTGGGCGGGAGAAAGGTCTCCGTTCAGGTACGACACCTGAGCGCCGGGAGCCAGGCGAATCAGTTCTTTACCGGCGTCCAGGTCGAATGTAATGTATTCTGTTCTGTCTTGCAGGCCCGAACCGGTTACCATGTTCACACATATTTGTGCTGCTTTGCGGTTTCGCTCAGGCGTAGCATGCGGCTTTAATTCAAAAATTAACCGGGTGGTATATAGTTTCCCTTTATTCAGATACGCTTCCAGGGTCGGTATTTTTTCCCCGTTGGTTAGTTTTAAATCCATTATACCGGCATAACCGGATGTCTGAATCGGTATACCCAATATCTTATCATCATGAAATATAACCGCGACATTATCCGCCGTAATATGTACGTCGAACTCCGAACCGTACACATTAATATCATTCGCCAGTTGAAGCGCTTTGATGGAATTTTGCGCCGAACCTTCCGTTTGCCAATAGCCGCGGTGGGCGATAACCTGTGTTTTATTCTGCGCCGGGCTTTGAAGAGAGAGCAGCCAGGCAAGTAATGCTATCCAAAATACGTGCTGTTTCATACCTTTTCTTTTACTTCTAATAAATAACGTTCTGCTTCAATAGCTGCCATACATCCCGTACCGGCGGCTGTTACGGCCTGGCGGTAGCGCGGGTCGGCCACGTCGCCGGCTGCAAAGATACCCGGCATATTGGTACGGGGTGTGCCGGGGTCTGTTTTTATATAACCCGTTTCGTCTGTGTGAAGCCATTTGGTAAATAATGCCGAGTTGGGCGTATGGCCGATGGCTAAGAAAAAACCGTCAATGGGGATGGATACGTTTTCTTCATCCAATTCGCCGCTCCGCTTAATCAGATACGCTCCTTCCACGCCATGCTCGCCAAATAGCCCAACGGCGTTATGTTCGAACAATAGCCGGATATTGGGCGTTTTCTTTACCCGTTCCTGCATTACTTTCGATGCACGTAAATAAGGCTTGCGTACAACTAAGTAAACCAAAGAGGCCAGAGAAGACAGATACAACGCTTCTTCGCAGGCCGTATCGCCTCCGCCCACTACGGCAACTATTTTCTTGCGATAAAAGAATCCGTCGCAGGTAGCGCATGCCGAAACGCCCATTCCCGCATATTTCTGTTCGTCGGGGAGGCCTAAATACCTGGCGGTGGCGCCGGTGGCGATGATTACCGCATCTGCTTCAATCACTCTTTCGTCGTCGATCGTTATTTCGTAGGGTTTTTTGTCGAAATCTACAGAAGTAACTGTTCCCATGCGTATATCGGCGCCGAAACGTGTTGCCTGCTTTTTTAAATCGTTCATCAGTTCCGGCCCGGTTATACCTTCGGGGTATCCGGGGAAGTTTTCCACTTCGGTGGTGGTTGTCAACTGTCCTCCGGGTTGGACGCCTTCGTAAAGTACCGGGCCTAAGTTGGCTCGCGAAGCATAGATAGCGGCAGTGTATCCCGCCGGCCCGGAACCAATGATCAGGCAACGGACTTTTTCATTTGTTGAATGGCTCATAATCCTTTCATTTGTGTTTTTAACGTAAGTCTATAATCTCTGCATCCGGATACGTTGCTTCATTAAACAGAAAGAAGCTGTCCGGCTGGTTAATGCCTGTCTTCACATCGCTTATTACGAT
>JAISCM010000164.1 GCA_031265595.1 Tannerellaceae bacterium | reverse complement strand
GTACATTCCGCCCCAGTGGGTCGCTTACCTGCGAAATCAGGTTCGTCCCGCTTTTGTACGTGAATGTCAGGTTACGGCTGCCGTCCGAAACGGAAGCGATACGCGCCAGACCGTCGATGCCGTTTTCGTACCGGATGCTCAATTCATTGCCATTCCGGTCTTTGATGGAATAAAGCTCCAGCACGCCCGAACCGACATAGTCGCCGTTCGCCTTGAAACGATATTCTATCTGCGATTTGGTCTTGATGGTAAGAATGCCGTCGCTGGTGATGCTTGCTTCATCGTAAACGCCGGCCGATTCGCAGACAAAGTCCGTCCCGTTCGAGCTGTACACATGAATCGTACCCCCGCCCCAGTGAACGATCATCCGCCTCTCTACTACCGTAACAAACGAATGATACGGATGGCTCCAGCCGGCGCCCAACGGTTTGTAGGCGAAGTTTTTCCCCACATAACTGCTGTCTATACCGAAAAACTCGTCGGGCAGCTCGGTCGTAAACGAATGATAGGTATGAGAAAACAACAGCGGCGTAACGCCGTCGATAGCAAAAGCCGCTTTGGTATAATGGGTAAAATTACCGGCTTCCGTGCCCAGCCCCGTTGCTATATTGGCCGTCGTAACATTCAGCGGCTCAAAATAGGCAGCCGCCAGGTTCGGCGCCGGGATAGCATTGGCCTCAATCTTCGTCATGATGCGGTACAGCATCTGGAACGCCTCACCCCGCACACAATCGTCGAACGGACGGAAGGTATTAATATCGTCAATAATACCCAGACTCTTCGCCTTGTAGACATATCCGAATTTCAGCGGACTGTTCGCTTTCAGCGCACCCACGTCGCCGGTATACGAACCGGAAGCCGTCAGGTCGGGCTTAATATCAAACGTCTCAAGCAACGCCTTCAGCACATCTATCCGCTTCACACTATCTGTAGGATTGAACAGAGAGCGGTTACGGTCGAATGCCGGAATGCCATCGCCATATTCCAGATAAACAAGCGCCTTAGCCGGACGGTAATAATACTTGCTCTGCGCCGTCTCCGTATTCAAATCCGTATAGATAGACGGATAGTTGTCAGAAGGCAAGGCTCCTACGGCAGGAATCGTACCCCCATTCAGCAGATACAGCCCACGGAAAGCGATCTTAGCCAGATGCTGCCGCCTCAACTTTCCACCCACATCCACAGAGCCGTCTACATCCGAACCGGATAACACTGTACGGCCGCAAAGGTCAGCTGTCGCTTCGTAGAAAGCGTTGGTCGTTGGGACGGTGGAAAGGTCGCAGGCGGTTTCTGTGTTATATTCAACGATGGTACCGAAATCTTTCCAGCCTGTGGCTGCTTCATAGAGGGCTTTGGTACCGATAGGGACATGGAGGGTACATTGAGAGATAGGGGTGTTCTCAAAAACATTCATATCTCCATTTAGAGGATTTCTCCAATCGAAAGAAATATCTATAGGATTTTCCAATTTCACGAAAACATCTTTCAAACTCGAACATTCACTAAATGTATTTCTTCCAATTTTTGTCACTGAGTTTGGGATTTCAATAGAAATCAGACTTGTACAGCCAGAAAAAGCCCTATCATCAATGAACGTCACTGAATTGGGGATTACAACAGAAGTTAGGCTTGAGCAACGTTCGAAAGCCCATGCCCCAATACTTGTCACTAAGTTTGGAATCACTACAGAAGTCATGCCGCATCCCAAAAAAACACTTTCACTAATGCTTGTTATTGAGTTTGAGATTACTAAAGAAGTCAGGTGTGAACCGGCAAAAGCATCCCCTTCAATGTTCGTCACTGAGTTTGGGATTACAATAGAAGTAAATCCCCAGCTTCCAAAAAAAGCTCTAAATCCAATGCTCGTCACTGAACTTGGTATCACAACAGAAGTTAGGTTGTAGCAATCCATAAAAGCAAAACGTCCAATGCTTGTCACGCCATATGGAATGGTAACAGAGGTCAGATTGGACGTAAAAAACGCATGATCCCCAATAGTCGTCACACCGTTTTCGATATTCACGGTAGTGATATTTTTACGATAATCGTACCAAGGAGTTTCAGTATATTCATAATCCGGCATCGCCCCATTCCCGCTAATGGTAAGCGTGCCGTTATTCAGGCTCCACGTTAGCGGCCCAGCGGTGCCGCTTTGTCCGAACGCATTTGCCGAAAGGCAGATGCAAACTAATAAAAGTAAAATCTTCTTCATGTTTATTTCAATATAAATAGTTATTATTTTAATGTGAGTTAGCTATATACCCGGCGCGGTATGATTTTGTGTATTACAGGCTAACGCCGTAGCGCGTTTTAAATGGATAACCCCGGCGCAAAGCGGAGCGCAGCCCGGGGCGCAGACTACCCTCTATTATAGCTGAACGGCGTAGTCGTTCAACCCACGTCGGGGTTGGCTCTTAGAGACATACGCTATTCCCCGGGCTGCGCTGAGCTTGCGCCGGGGTTATCGAACTTCTACACCTACGGCGTAGTCTGTGATGCACAAAGCTACCCCGCGTAAAGCATAACGTAACATGCCTGCCGGTAGCGTATTGTTTTTTCTCATACTGATGAATGTTATTGTATATTTTCTCCCGCCCAGTCCCCGAGGCGAGGTGATTACTTTAGGTTTCCGAAGGCGCAGGGCTGCCGCTCGCTGAGGGGCGGGCGTCTTCGTTGTAGGGGGCGGGCATCTCCGCCTGCTAAAGCGGAGATGCGTATTGCCCTGTTCAGAAAGTTATTGCAATACAGCTCTGATTGGTAGAGTGAATGCGTCATTCCGGTTGTCTATACACATTTTCTCTTGATTATTATAAGTTTAAATTCCTGTTACTTCCAAGTTTTCTCGAAGGTGTCTTAAAATACCGTCGTTTAAACCTCACAGTACAGAATGCTTTTTAGGATTGTCACAGTTGTTTAAAGCATTTTGGCGTATCTGTTGGTAAATAAATTAAATAAACCGATAAATTTATGCCATCAGAAGTGTTGAGATTTTAGATTTAGTTAATATATTTGTGTAGAATTTAAACGACGGTATTTTTGACGCTATCTGACACTATTTGATGCTGCTTTACGCTATTAGGCCACAAAGCGTGCAGGGAAATCTATGGGTATTTATTAAAAAATATGTTATGCAACATTGTTGATACAAACTATGAAATATGGATATACATTTGCAGCCGTTATGAGAGAAATGGTTTTCAAAGCTTATATGGCAAAACAGAAATTAGAATGGCACGACCTATTAAACGAGGCTTGTCTTATTTCCCGCTCGATACCGATTTGTTCGCCGACCGGAAAATACGCCGACTGTTGGATAAGTATGGATGCGAGGGTACCACGGTGTACTTATCCGTCTTGTGTGAAATTTACGCGGCGGAGGGGTATTTTATCCCTTTTAGCCGTAATCTCTGCTTTGATATGGCGTACCTGTTGCACATAGACTGCGCACGTATCGAAGAGGTCCTTACTTTTTGTGTGGAAATCGAATTGTTTAACGCCGAAGCGCTGGAGAAACATCAGGTGCTTTCGTCTGAAGGGATCCAAAAGCGATACCTTGAGGTGGCCAAACGGTTAAAAAGAAGAGGCGATGTAGAAGCCCTGACTTTTGAAAAAGCGCCGGAAGTTATTTCCGCAAAAACAGGAGTTATTTCCGTAAAAACGGGAGTTATTACGGAGGAAACCCAGGTTATTACGGATAAAACCCGGGTTTCCGGTGGCAATAAGTACACAAAAGGAAAAGGAAATAAAATTAAATTAAATAAAAAAGAAACTAACAAAGAAGAAACTAATTTTTTAAATCTAAATCAAGAATCGACGTATGAGTCAAAAAATCAACAATTTAATTCAACAAATGAAGACACCAAACGACAGGCGGAACTCCGCAGAATGCGCGAGGCTGCAACAGCAGATCAGTGAGATGAGATCCCGTTATGGGAAGGCCAGGAATTTTCTGGATGTGTTTACCCCTCAATATCAGGCGTATGCCGCCGAACATGCCGAACGGGCCTATACCGGCGTGGCGCCATCGCTGCTGACGGTAGAAAGGGGTTACAGCGCACAGGTGCTGGAGGTGTTCCTTTGTGTGCAACTGGAAGACCTCAATATGTTTGCCGGCGTGAAAGCCAAGTTGCCGATAGAGCGGCAGCGCGAACTGGCCAGGTTGATACGGGTAGAATATCCGAAACTGAAGGCTTCGGAAGTGCTGCTGTTCTTTCAGCGCCTCAAATGCGGGCGGTATGGGCGGTTTTACGGCATGGTAGACGCCTTGTTTATCACCTCGGCCCTCGCCCAGTTCATGCACGAACGGCGCGCCGACCTGATCCGCATCGACGAAGAACGCAAAGAGCGAGAAAAAGCCGCGCAGCCGGAATCGAAAGGGATCACCTACGCGGAGTATTTACGAGAAAAAC
>JAISCM010000133.1 GCA_031265595.1 Tannerellaceae bacterium | reverse complement strand
TCAATCATCCGGTTAAATTCGAGCGATACCACCCGTTTGATGATGTCTTCTTTGTCGAGCCATTCCAACTTACGGAAGATAGAAGGCATCAGCGCGGCAATCTCGTCTTCGTCTACCTTCACCTTTTCTATCTGGTCTATCAGGTTGACGATCTGTTTTTCGCAGATCGCCTTTCCGGCCGGCATCTCTCCTTTCTCGAACTTCTTATTGATAATGCGTTCTATCTCGCGTATCTTTCCCTTTTCCTTACTATGGCAGATGGAGATAGAGATACCCGTCTTCCCCGCCCGGCCGGTACGTCCGCTCCGGTGCGTATACGATTCTACATCATCCGGCAGGCCGTAATTGATAATATGGGTAAGGTCGTCTACGTCCAGCCCGCGTGCCGCTACATCGGTGGCAACCAGCAACTGCACGTTCCGCAAACGGAACTTCTGCATCACATAGTCGCGCTGCGCCTGGCTAAGCTCCCCATGCAAGGAGTCGGCGTTATAGCCATCCTGAATGAGTTTGTCGGCAATCTCCTGCGTTTCTTTCCGTGTACGGCAAAAGATAATGCCGTAGATATTGGGGTAATAGTCGGCAATACGTTTTAAGGCAAGATATTTGTCTTGCGCGCGTACCATATAATATATATGCTTGATATTCTCATTCCCTTCATTCTTCCGGCCAATTACGATCTCCTTCGGATGATTCATGTATTTCTTTGTAATATTGGCAATGCCCTGGGGCATGGTAGCCGAAAAGAGCAACATATTACGAGACGAAGGCACTTCGGCCAGGATCGCATTTATACTGTCGGAGAAGCCCATGTTAAGCATCTCGTCCGCTTCGTCGAGGATCACGTTTTTCACCATGCCCAGATTAACCGTTTTGCGTGTCAGCAGGTCGAGCAGGCGTCCGGGAGTAGCTACTACCACATGGACTCCCCGCTTCAATGTCTTTATCTGGCTTTCAATACTGGAGCCGCCGTATACCGGAAGCACCTTTAGTCCGTTCATGTATTTGGAATAATCGTTTAAATCGTCGGCAATCTGCAAGCATAGCTCGCGTGTAGGGCATAAGATAAGCGCTTGCGGTTGGTAGGTACTCACTTCTATTTTTTGCAGGATAGGCAGTCCGAATGCAGCCGTCTTGCCGGTTCCTGTCTGTGCCAACGCTATCACGTCGTTGTCTTCGCCCAGCAAAAACGGAATCACTTCCTCCTGTACGGGCATGGGCAATTCATATCCCATTTCCTGAATTGCTTTCAAAATCGGTGAAGCAACTCCTAATTCTTCAAATGTCTTCAATGTAATGTTTTATCTGTAAAATGATTAGAGCTGCAAAGTTACGTAATTTATTCGAGATCAATTTAAAAAAGGAGTATTTCTTTCAATTTATTTTGTTGCTGCCCGGAGAAATGCAACTCATTGGCAAGGTAGTTTTTCACGGAGCCGTATTCTTTCTTTATTTTCTGAAACGCCAGGTTGAGGAATGCCGGATTCGCGCTAAGTACCACGGTTAATGCTTGTTGCGCATCCGGGTCTAAGGCCTGCACCCTTGCATCGAAACGGTTTAGCCCCAGGAAATCATTGGTGGCGAGGTAGTCGTTTAGTATCGCTTCTTCGGGAATATCCAGGGCGGCCAGTAATAAAGCCATCAGAAAACCTACCCGGTCTTTCCCCAACGAACCGCAGACTACTACCGGATAATTATCCTTTTCTTCAAAAACAGCCAGCGCCCGGCCAAACTGTTCTTTCTCCTCTTCCACGTACTGAATGTACAGATCCTGCATAAACACCAGGCCATCTCCTTTACGGGCGCGCCCTTCATGAATGCGGGCAAGTATTTCGTCCCACTTACCGTTGGATACCGGCGTATGAACAATGCCGGCTTTTGTATAGCCGGCAGGCGAGGACTCCAATTCTTCTTCTGATCGCAAATCGAGAATAGTTTTTATGCCCAGCTTCGTTAGCTTAACCGAGTCGCGGAGGCTCAGGGCGCCGATCTTTCCCGAACGAAAGATCTTCCCCCAACGTATCTTCTTCCTGTTGCCGGAGGATGCATACCCGCCCGAATCGCGGAAGTTAAGCACACTGTCCATCTGCACAAAGCGGGCGGCCACCCTTTCAACATACCTATCATTAAACGACAACAGAAAATACTTGCGCGTACTATTATCATTGGTCACATACCGGGTTATCCCCTCGCCGATATTGGCATAGCCTACCGGGTCGGATCTGTCGAACTGGCCGGGCGTATCGCTTACGTACAGCTTCATGTCGCCCTCAAGCGGCGGGTTTGTTTCCCATTTGATGATGTAATTTCCTATCTCATCGCGCAGGCAAAGCGTCTGGATCTCCGGCGTATGCAAGCTACAGGCCGATAGCAGGACGAAACCGGTAAGCGAACAATATTTAAAGTTGCATAGCATAACTTCCGGCAAACGAAGGAGAGATATAGTTTTCATAAGTTAAACATACTTCGGTGGCTAAATCAATTCCATGCCGGATGATCTTCCCCCATTTCTCTTTGCCGAGCGTATCCAGGTCGTCATGCCCTACGCCATACTTCAGCAAGCCCCAGATGACGCCGGCATTAAAGGCGTCTCCCGCGCCAATGGTGCTTATGGGCGTGATGACAGGCGTATCAAAATGCTCCGAGAGGGTATGCGTATATAAGGTAACGCCCTCGTCCCCATGCGTGGTAATATGGTTTTTACAATAAAACCGGATATGCTCATGGTATACATTCCGGGTATCGTTTTTAGCAAATATATTATAGATATCCTCTGTAGAAGCCTTTATAATGTCGGCATACTCGAAATTCTCCAGGATGACGGGTTTGAGGCGGATCGCGTCATGCGCATGTGCATTCCTGAAATTCAGGTCGTAATAGATAATCGCTTTCCGTTCTTTGGCATACTCTAACAGCTCTACCGTGCGCTCTCTCAGCACAGGGTTCAGGGCGTAATAAGAACCGAAGATAAGGATATCGTCTTCTTCTATCTTAGGGAAGGGTATTTCGAGCCGCTGGTTGGGATAATCTTTGTAAAACAAATACCCGGCATCATGCTTTTCATCCAAGAACGCCAGGGATACAGGGCTCTTCCCATCTGGGAAAGAATCTACATAGGTAGTGGGGATATGATTCTCGTCCATAAAGGCGTGAATGATCTCCCCTACCCGATCGTTCCCTAATTCGCTGATGAAAACTACCGGCACGTTCAGACGGGCAAGTGAAACGAAACCATTGAAAACCGAACCGCCCGGCAAGGCCGAAGTCGGTTTGTTATTCTCGAAGATGATGTCCAGGATCGTCTCCCCTATTCCTATTACTTTTCGCATATTATATTTCTTCTCCACTTAGTTTGCGGCTCTTCGACCCTAAATACCCCCCATGATGCCTCAGCGCATAATCTTTATTGGTGAACTGGATCCTTTTCATTGTATTCACCACTAAAATATCGCCTATCACCGTCATCACGGTAGTCGATGTTGTCGGCGTCAGCCCCAGGGCGCATACCTCCTTCGGCTCGCCCGTCAGCAGGTAAACGGTCGCTTTCCGGGCCAGGGGACTGTCTGCATTTCCGGTGATGACGATAAACTTCATATCAGGCGCCAACCCCTTCGTCAGGTCTACCAGTTCGAGCAGTTCGCGGGTCTTCCCCGAATTAGAGATAAGCAACATAATATCGTTTTCGCGTACGATACCCAAATCGCCATGCTGCGCCTCGCTCGGATGCAGAAAAAAGGCAGGCGTACCGGTAGAACTAAATGTAGTAGCTATACTCACCCCTATCTGCCCGGCTTTCCCCATACCACTTGTGATAAGCTTCCCCTTTCGCCTGTGTACATATTCCACAATCAGGTCAATAGCCGTTTCATACGCCTGCGTGACAGGAATCGAAAGAACTGCTTCCGCCTCATGTTTCAGTATGTCATTGACATCATCCTGTATCATCCCTACTCTGTATTGGTTTGTAACTCCGTACAAAAGTATTTATAAAATTGTTTTCTCCCAGTGAAACCCGGCATATTTTATAGAATGTTAAACATAGACAAACAAGCCCGGAGAATCTACAGCCAATCCGAAAAAAAGTCTTCGCGAAGTGTTGAGTAAGTCTTCGCGTAGACTTACTCAACACTTCGCAATGGGTTTGTAAAGACATCGCGAAGACTTACTCAACACTTCGCGAAGACTTTTTTTTATTAAAATACAGCTATAGATTCGTATTCAATACCGTCCCGCTTCGTCAGGGAAGCGTTGCTTTCGTATGCTAATCCCCCTCTACAAGTATCTTTTTCACCCCTTCTTTCAGCTTTCAGCCGGCTTATAAACAACTGTCTCACAGCGCAAAATCCTGAAAGGAGCACGTTTCAGCCTGCTTTCAGCCGATCAGGGTCTCAGCAACCGGAGAGTAGGCGCGATTTGTTTTATATGCAAGGAGTTCACACCTGCTTCCGAGGCATATTTACTCCATTGGGAAACGGTATCGATAATTTGTTCTATCAATTGGCCGGCATTTCTGATTCCACTGTTTTTAGCAACGGAGATAAGGTCGGAATACGTAAATTCATCCCGTTTATTGTTTAAAGACATTTGATGCCGGCTTGTCCATTTTCCTTCGGGAGAATAAGAATAACAAAGGTCGTAAGCCGGCGCCAGCCTCCATTCGCCTCGGGCATTCATTATAAAAGAGTGATTTTTTGTATGATCGTCGTGATTACGTGCAATCACATTAAAGGCCATTCTCCGGTACATTTCTTCCATTTCAGCGTAGGAGAGATGCAATCTTCTCATCACCTGAAAGGCTTGTTCATAGGAATATCGCCCATCCCTGTCGAAATGAGCGATTGCGCAAAGCGTTTGTGTATGTAATTTTTCTCCGCTATCCGTCCGGTCAAAACGTTTTGTCATAAAATGAGCAAAGTCTCTTTCTTCCAGCAGCCTGCTTTCAGATATATGGATTCCGCAATCCTTCGCCATTTTATAATAAGCATATTCAATCCGGCCGATGCCCTGGGGATTGTCTTTCAGGCTACGGTCTTCAATGCCGTCAAATTTCAACAACCAATAAGAAAAGCCTTCGGGCGCCCGGACTTGTCCCGATCTCACTTCGTCAGACGCTTCATTCCATGCAATAATGGCCTTTGGCTTTGCCCCTCCGGCGGAAGTTCCCACTCTCAGAATGTCTGAAATCGCTTTGTTTTCTTCCCGGATATCCGCCCGGAAAGCCTCTCTTTGATTCAGCACATCTTTGGCCAACGCCATTAATTGTTCTATCTCTATCCGGGAAGATTCATTTAATGCTTTATCTGTATGGGCCGGTTCATACTCCAACGCTCCCATCCCACGTTTGCCTACATAGCATAGGCGGTCGAGAGGGGTAAGCGTCGAGAGGCTCATCCCTTTACCGGCAAACCATTCGTCTAATATCTTATTTCCGTAATCATCGGGAAGAGAATCCGCCAACATCCCCGGAAGGCCTTTAAACGTTTTTCCCCGGTGAGAAGGAAAGGAAAAAGTTCGCTCTCCCCTTACTATATCTTCCAGTGGCATGGTCAGCGGAGCAATATCCAGCCGTTTGGTTGCAAAGGATTCGTAAAACTCAACAGTGGCCGATGTCGTTTCCTTATCCCAAATCACCACAGCCACCTCATTTCCCCATAAAGTTATATTCAGCAGGGCATCCATTAGGTCGTATTATTTTTTCGTTTTATTCGCCGGGGCATCTTACCTTTTAGCTTCATTACGGCTATCGGGCTTATCCCCGGTTCGGGCAAAAACATTTCCAGATTATCAAGAAGCCTTAATACGCGCAACACCGGAATCAGGATAGAAACAGAAACCGCCTGCCCTTTCTCTATTTTAGAGATGGAAAAGAGGCTGATCCCTGCCCGGTCGGCAAGCTCTTGCTGCGTATACCGCTTCCTTAGCCTGTATTCCTTTATACGCCTGCCCAACTCTTCAATAATAGCAACATCACTCATACTAACCCAATCCATATCTGTATTCTTTTCCACAAAGATACGGATAGTTTTTAATTATAGCAAATACAATCGTTATCTGCCATTATAGCCGATAACGATTGTATTTGCAGTGGTTATAGCTGCCAATTGATGCGTATTTTGAAGTAACATATCCCACCAAAAACGGGGGTTATCTTACCACGATTTACGCTGTAAAGGCGCGAAGCCCGGGGTATGAACGGGCGCCTTCTATCTGAACTACGCAGTAATTCAACTCGCTACGGAGTTGAGGACAGGAAAAAGTTGTCTCTACCCCGGGCTTCGCGCCGGGGTTATCAAATTTTAACGCCTTACGGCGTAGCCACAACCGAAAAAAAATAAAGTTTTGAGGGAATGTATCCTGTTTGTCTATCTGTGCCCTGCTCCCTGATGTGGATGACTTTGGCAGGCGACTTGAAAAGTCGGATTTTCATAACCGTAGGTCATCGACCTGCGGAACAAGGACTGACGGAGAGTATCGCTGATTTCCGAAAAGGGTGCATCCTATTTTCAGAAAGGGTGCATCCTATTTCTGAAAAGGGTGCATCCTATTTCTTTGTTTGTGGAATATTAATTATACTTTTGCAGCTTCAATTTAGTATTTGAACGAATGCATTATATTACTCATACGTTATCGAACGGCTTGCGAATGGTACATCTGCCATCTGATTCGCCGGTTTCTTATTGTGGATTTGCTATTAATGCCGGCGCTCGCGACGAGAGGCTGGAGGAGTACGGACTGGCGCACTTCGTGGAGCATCTGTTGTTTAAAGGGACTATCAGGCGGAAAGCCCGGTATATACTGAACCGTATGGAGAATGTAGGGGGCGAACTGAATGCGTATACCACCAAAGAGGATACCTTCGTTTATTCCATCTTTATGGGGGAACATTTCGAGCGCGCGTTCGAGTTGCTGGCCGACCTTGTTTTTTATTCGCAATTCCCCAGTCAGGAGATTGAAAAAGAGGTAGACGTTATATTGGATGAGATCAATTCGTACAAAGACAGTCCTTCCGAACTTATATTTGATGAGTTTGAGAATTTACTTTTCAACGGGCATGCGTTGGGGCATAACATCCTGGGGGATGAGGAATCGCTTATCCGGTTTACTTCCGAATCGGGCAAGTCTTTTGTAGAACGGTATTATGCGCCTTCCAATATGGTGTTTTTTTCGATGGGGCGAACGAGCGTATCGAAAATAATCCGCCTGGCGGATAAGTGGGTTGGGGGTATCAAACTGCCGGCTTCCGTAAACGAGCGTAAAGCGCCGCTTCTTACGCTTCCGCAGCATAAACGGATCAAAAAAGACACGCACCAGGCGCATATATTGATGGGGGGCCCTTCGTATAGTATGTACGACAGTAAGCGGATCCCGCTGTTTTTGCTGAATAATATACTGGGCGGGCCGGGTATGAACAGCCGCCTGAATTTGGTGTTGCGCGAGAAACACGGATTAGCCTACAATGTAGAGTCGAGTACGACCACGTATGTAGACACCGGCCTTGCTTCTATTTATTGCGGAACCGATCCTAAGAATACGGAGAAAGTGATCGGGCTGATCCATAAAGAGCTTAAAAAGGCAGGAGGGAACCGCCTTTCGTCTTCACAGTTGGCAACGGCCAAAAAGCAGCTTACCGGGCAATTGGGTATATCGGGTGACCATAAAGAAAACCTTTTCCTCGGATTAGGGAAAAGCTTCCTGCATCACAATCGCTACAATACCTTACCTGAAATTTTCGAGAAAATAGAGCGGGTCTCGGCAACGGACATGCTGGAAGCTGCGAATGAAGTATTTTCGCCTGATAAGCTGTCTTCCCTTATTTATGAATAGGGGGTCATACATATAATATGGCCGGCTGGGCCTCTTGCTCTCCTTTCCGGTTTTTGTGTATTTCCTGATTGATCTGGTCTATAATGTCTGCATATTCCGCATCGCCATTATAGATGAGCATGGCATTGATAAACTCCACCACATCCTTATAGGCTCCTTCCGCCTCTTTCCTTGTTCGCAAGGTAGCGTACGTAAGGTATCGCCCAGTCAATTCTATTTTGTATGCTTCCAGATACTGCTTATAGGCCCAGTTCGAGCGCTTGAGCAGGGTTACATGGCTAAGCAGTTGCATATAATCCGTCGAATCTTCGGTAAGCTGGCCTTCCAGTTCGGCAATCAGGTTATTGAATACGCCTATCTTTTCTTCATCCGTTTTCAGGGGCAGATCGTCGTAAGAAGCTAAAATGCTTTTCAGTTTCTGTTCAAACGCATTGTTTTCGGCTGTAAACAGATTCATTTCTTCGCAGATGGCTTCAAAAGCCTTATCGCGATTATTGCTTTCGGACGAGATCTTCTCGGCTAAATGATTATCGGGTATGGATTTCAGCGCCGTATCGAATGTCATAAACGCATCCGAAAAAGCCCTGAGTCTGGGTTGGAGTTTGGCATCATGGATCTTTTCCATCAGAAGAAAGATCCTCTGAAAAAACAGGAATGCTTGCTGCTGCGCCATTCCGGGTAAATAAAAACCTTCAATCCGTTTCATAAATATACGATTTTCACTAACAATTAATATAATAAAGTTTTGATTTATTCCAATCGTTCTTCCTATCCATATAACACTAAGTTTTCTAAATTTGTTTTCCACAAAAATAGTAATTCAACTGGAATTACAACTAAAAAAACGGTTAATTCGATTTTTTTTTAGCATTATGCCTGTTAAACAGGCTTTCCAATGTAACCTTTTGGGCCTATTGTTCGTCTTATAAATAGACTTGCAGGAAACGGCCGCCCTGCAAATCGGATTAATAAATAACAGGGATTATTAATAAACAGCAAGAATTATGAGACAATATATGATGATGGTTATACTGCTTGGCAGTATAATACAAAGCGCTTATGCTCAAAGCGTACGGATCAAAGGCGTGGTAAGGGATGCGAAAAAGCAGGAGCCGCTGGAGTTTGTCCACGTCGTTCTTCAACGCCCGGATTCCGCCTTCGTAACGGGCGTTACATCCG
Source organism: Tannerellaceae bacterium (assembly GCA_031265595.1). Next base: position 901 of record JAISCM010000133.1, on the reverse strand, counting down.
ATGCGGACGGGCGGTTTGTGATCAGCAGCGTGGCGCCGGGCGATTACCGGCTGGCCGTTTCCGGCCTGGGCTACAAAAACCGGTATCTCCCGGTAGAGATACGGGATAAAGATCTTACACTGGAAGAGGCAATTTTGTTGGAAGATGAAGCGATCGCATTAGAGAATGTAACGGTAAGCGCCTCCAACCAGAGTAGCCGGATCGATAAAAAGATCATTTACCCTTCCGAGCGGCAGGTAAACGCTTCGACAAATGGCGTAGACCTCCTGCAACAACTGATGCTTCCCAAGCTACAGGTGAATCCCATCTTCAATGAGGTGTCATTGCCCGGCGGCGGCGAACTGCAATACCGTATCAATGGCGTGAAGGTAGAGGCGCAAGACATTATCGCCTTACGTCCGGCAGACATTATACGCCTTGAGTTCCATGATAATCCGGGCTTGCGCTACGGCAATGCGGAAGTAGTGCTCGATTACATTGTACGCCGCCCGGAAACCGGAGGGAGCGCCGGCTTTAGCTCGAACAACAGCCCTACCGTGGCCTGGGGAAACAACGACCTGAATGTGAAAGTGAATCATAAAAAATCCGAATTTGGCGTGAACTACAGCGTCAGCCACCGCGACTTTTATAAAATGTGGCGGGATAACGAAGAGGCCTTCACCTTTGCCGACGGATCGTCATTGACACGCAAGGAAGCCGGCGAGCCGGGGCACGGAGAACTATATTGGCAATGGCTGAACGGCACATACAGCTATCAGGACGAACAGAAAATGTTTAGCGCTACCATGCGTTATTATGGAAGGAACAATCCGCATTGGGATTATAAAGGATCGCTGTACAACAGAGATGATCCGGCGGATGTTGTCTATATGACCGACCGGTCGGCGAATACATCCCACCG
>JAISCM010000129.1 GCA_031265595.1 Tannerellaceae bacterium | reverse complement strand
CCGGGAGGGGTAAGCATTACGAGGCTCATTAAGTCGGCAGCCACAGCTACACGTGTACCATGCTCATTGGCCTGTTTCACAAATTCCGTATAATCTTCAACCGACCCGTTCGCATTGGGATACTGCACAATAGCGGCAAATACATCTTCGGTAAAATGAAATGTCTTATAATCGCCTGTTACGACCTTGATCCCTTGTGGGGCCATACGTGTGTGGATAACGGCCAATGACGATTCAAACAGGTACTTATCTACAAATAAAGTATTGGCTGCTGCTTTGATCTGTGTGCGGCTGCGTGTGCCGTATAGCATGGTGGCTGCTTCGGCTGCGGCTGTTGCTTCGTCGAGCAGGGAGCAGTTCGTAAGGGGAAGACCCGTCAGTTCGCAGATAACCGTCTGGAAGTTTAACAAGGCTTCCAGCCTTCCTTGCGAAACTTCCGCCTGATAAGGCGTATAAGAGGTATACCAAACCGGATTCTCCAACACATTCCGTTGGATAGGAGCCGGGCATACGGTATCATACCAACCCATACCGATATAGGAAGTAAATACCTGGTTTTTGGAAGCAAGTTCGGCGATGTGTTCGGCAAATTCCCTTTCCGTCATCGGTTCGGGAAGATTCAGCGTCTTATTCAAACGGATATCCGATGGGATCGTCCGGTCGATAAGCTCGTCCAGTGATTGAACACCTATCGTTTGCAGCATAGAAGGGATCTCTTCTTCTGCAATACCTACATGGCGATTAACGAATTTATTCGTATCCATAGCATTATTGTGTTTTTTAAGATAAGAAAATCATATTATAAAAAAGGATTGTTCAGGCTCTCGCTGATCACATTCGTCTCCGGCCCATGGCCCGGGTAAAGGATCGTTTCATCGGGCAGCGATAGTATCTTGTCTTTGATAGCAGCGATCAATACTTCCTGATTGCCGCCCCAAAGGTCTGTTCGCCCGATACTTCCCTGAAAAATAACATCGCCGGTGACAGCAAAGCCGTTCTTCTTATTATAGAACACCAGGCTGCCGGGCGAATGTCCGGGGACAAGCAAAGCGGTTAATTCCGAATGCCCGAATTTGATCACTTCATTTCCCACAATATATTTTTCTACCGGAATACTTTGTATCCTGTCTTGAAGCCCGAACAAGCGCGCCTGTTCCTGCGCCGAGGGAAGCGCTTCCACATCGGCTTTATGCGCCTGCGGCCTGAGCCCATACGTCCTGTTCACAAATTCATTGCCGAATACATGATCCAGATGAAGATGGGTGCAAAGCAGATGTTTCAGCGTAAGTTTATTGGCAATGATATAATTACTCAGTTTCAGTTCTTCTTCTTTGCAGAAACAGCCGCAATCTATTAATACAGCCTCTCCGCTCTCATCATGCAAAATATAGGTGTTGACTGAGAAATAATTAAATTCAAATGATTTTATTGTGATCATAATGGTATATATACTACTTTTTTAGTTTTGAAATAGGTTTCCCTGAAATACCCGCTTAATTCGGCAGAGACGGCTTTATTCCTGAACGGTTGTATCTCATGCTGGAGTTCGCCTCCTTTAAGACAGATCAACCCGTTGGGGAGAGCGTTCTTTTGCTTCTTCTTTATGTTTTTAGTAACGATTTTCACTAAATCGACTAACGGCATCACAGCACGGCTGACCACAAAGTCAAACGTCTGTTTCTCTTCCTCGCCCCTTGCCTGGCGAAACGTAACATTGGCAAGCCCGATCGCTTCGGCTACGGCCTGCGCCACTTTTATCTTTTTCCCGATACTGTCTACCAGGTGGAACTGTACATTCGGAAAGTAAATGGCTAAGGGAATACCGGGAAAGCCGCCTCCCGTCCCTATATCCATTACGGTAGTATCGTCTTTGAACTTCAGCATGCTGACAATCCCCAACGAATGAAGTACGTGATGCAGGTACAGATTGTCAATGTCTTTCCTCGAAATCACATTGATCTTCGTATTCCAGTCGGCATAGAGGGGATAAAGAGCTTCCAATTGTTCTTTTTGTTTATCCGTAAGCTCGCTGAAATAAGATTCCAGTACAGACAGTTGGTCGTTTATCATCATATTAGTCTCGTATTAATGCTGAGAGGGGACTGTCTTTCCTGAGCAACGGTTTGATGTCACTGTATAATAACTTCACACGGGTGATACCTACTACATAAGCGGCTATTTCAAATTCGTTGAAATAATACGTAATACCCTCTTCATCCACCAGGAAGTTTCCATTCGGGTATATTTCGTCGGCGCTGAAAAAACCTATACTTTCCAATTCCTTCACATTTTCTACTTCGTTTTGTCTGGCAATCTTGTCTACCAGCAGAAGAGCTAACGCATCCTGAAAGTCTTCTATAAAGATGTCTTTTTCCTTAACAATTTCTCCCGTCTGAAGGTTCAATACAACATTTGTCTGCGTTTGTGAGCCGTGAGCGCCTCCCGTATAGTTTTCAAAGGTTACGGAATAACATAGCAGGTTTGCTTTATTAAAGGTAATCTCATCATACGACGCTTCATAATAAGAGAACCAGGCGTCAACAGGCGCATCTTTCGACTTTTCTTTCTCTTCCTTAAAGTCATCTTCCAGGCTTTTATAGTCTTCCAGATAAATGTTTACATATTCGTCTACGGCTTGTTCGGGAGTAAGCTCTTCGTATATATCACCGAAATAAGAAACAACAAAATGTTTTCTGATCTGGCTTAGTACATCTTTATCTCCGAATCCGGTGGGATAAATGAATTTGATCTGGAGATTACAAGCAGGGTTGTCCGGTTGCTCCAGTATATGGTATGTTGTATCCACAGTGACCGAGTCAAACTGTATGTTGTTTTCAGTAGTCGTCTTCTTGTCTGTCCGGCAGCTACCCAGTAAAGCGCTTACTAAGACGATCGTAAATAAAGGCTTACTTATATTCATTCCCATGAAACGTAGTTTTATTTAGTTATGCCGCAAAGGTAAACGATAAACCGGATTTTACCAATAATCATTATATGTTTTCCAGGCATTTGCATTATTCCGGTTTCTTTCTCTTGCCCTGAAGGAGGGGCTGAAAATGCTTCGTAAGGCGTCGTCGAAGGAGCGGCCGGAAGGTCTTGCCGCGTTTTCTTTGATATGACCGGGCATTACGAAAGCGTTGCCAGCCTTGTTTTCCGGTAGAGATATAGCCGGGCCGTATCGCATAAAAACAGCCGGGGGGATACTGAAAGGGTCAACATCTCTTGCCTCTTCTATGTCTTTCAGTAGCTTCCCCGGGCTGAGGTATTCTGTAAAATCTTTATTGATGGGTATGCGTCCCGGAGCGATCTTCATCTGCTTCGAGGGCGATTGTATATCTGTATTCAGGAAGGTACCTGATTCGATGGCTTGCTGAAATTCGGGGGTAAGCTTTATCGTTTCTTTGCCAGACAATACCTTGTCGAGCCAAACGGAATCTTCTTTTGTCCATTGGGCATAGATCAGGGCTGTATTTTGCAGGCAACAGAACAGGAGTATTATTGTGTTTCTCCGGGTTTTTCTTCGGGTTTCCATTCTAAGTGTTCGGGGTAGTTGTTGTAGTATTTCCAGGCATTCGCCTTTTTCTTGTTTCGCCGTTTGGCTCTTTCCGTTTTGCTGAAGATGCCCGTCAGGATGTCATCCAATGAGAATGTTAGGCGGATACCCAGTACCACGCCTCCTCTTTTTTGTCCGTCTTTTATCTGGTCGTTATATACATTCGTGGCTTGTACGGCTACCGAAATGGGGGATTTACCAAGCTGTATCCGGTCTTTATCCCGCAGGTCGGGCATGGCAAAAGCGCCTTTTTGCAGCTTTTCGATGGTATCGGAGCGAAGCATCAGTTCCTTTTTATAAAGCGCTAAGACGGCGGGAGGCATCTGGCTGTAATCTACCGCTTCCCCGGAGGTTGTATCGGCGGGCTGTATATCAAAATCTTTGGAAATGGGCAGGATGGGAGGGGCGGCAAGTAACTCCATAGAAGGGGCGCCGGTATTAATTAAACGGCCCGAACGGATCGCTTCCCTTGTTTCGGGGTTCAACTGCAATTGTTCTTTGCCGGACAATACATCTTTTAGCCAGACGGAATCTTTCTCCGTCCATTGCGCATAAAGGCTACCCGTTTGATGAACACATACAAAAAGAAATAAAATCAACCTCTTATCCATACCTCTTATTAAACGGCAGCAAGATACGTAAGTGTTAAACGTAACAGCCGCTTCCTTTTATTAAATAATACGAATGGAATGTTGAAGTTACTGAAAAGGCAAAGGCAGATCCCCGAAATGTTAAGGCACAAAGAAACCCATACGTAACCATTGATACGTATGGGTTTATATAAGATTCAGTGATTGTCTATTAACGATTCTTTGCCGTGTTATAACAGACTTTTCGTTGGATTAAACTAATATTACGCCTGTTTTTTAATATACTAACATTTCGGGCGTGATCCGTTCAAACTTCTCTGCGCCGGCTTTGCGGTAAGAGACGGTTCCTCTGTGCCAGTTGTTCCAGATAGAAGGCCAGCCGCCGATAATATGGCTGAGGAATACCACTTTAAAGTGGTGCAATCCTTTGCCCAAGGCTACCGACTTATCTGTGCGCGGAAAGCGTTTTACCTCGCCACGGTTGTTGATAAGCAATTTACCGTCTATCCATACCTCTTCATTGTCGGTAGAGAAATAATAAACGCCGTCTTCGGGTATATCTACATAGCCCGTAGCCACGGCAGCATAATATTTAACGCCACGCATGGATTCGTCGCTGGGTTCAACGAGCAGCATCTCCGGGAGATCTTTTAGTACAGACGTTTTCCACTCCGTAGCCTTAGCCAGTTCGTCTACATGGAGGTAATAGCCGGGGGTAACCTGCATCTGCAATCCGGGAGATGTTTTTTCTACTGATACGGCAGGCGCCAGGGTTTGTTTCTCAACGGTGATGACACGCGTCTTACTCATCTTGCCGGATGACAGTACCGAACGTATCTTTAGCGTGCCGGATCCGGTAAATTCAATGGGCGAGGCGTATTCCGTTGATTCGGGGGAAGGCTCGGAACCATCCGTTGTATACACCATTTTAACCGGGCGTACCGATGTAAATTCGAGCGAAGCCTTATCGGTAAAGGCTACGAAGTTGCACGAACCATCAGGCTGTTCCGGTTGAGGGATATAATAGGTAACAGCATGAGCGTCCAAACGAACGAGCGCATTGTCAAGACGGCGTTCAAAGCCGGCGTAATCTTTCCGGTCGAGCGGCGTCCAGCTTGTTTCGGCCAATGAAAGGATGCGGGGGAATGTGCGGTATTCCATCAGTTCGTTGGTGTACATATATTCAGACCAGGCGTTGCACTGTACGCCTAATATATGTTTTTCTTTACCCAATGCTACTACCTCTTCCGGCGTAGGGTTATAGTTGTACACCTTTTCTAAGGAAGCGAATCCGCCGATGGTGACCGGTTCGATCTTAGCATCCCCTTCGTAACGATCCAGGTACAACCCATCGTTTTGCGGCGTCATGATCACATCATGATCCAGCCTGGCGGCAGCGATACCGCCCTGTTCTCCACGCCATGACATCACGGTAGCCGTAGGGGCCAGTCCGCCTTCGAGTATCTCATCCCAACCGATTATCTTCTTCCCGTATTTGGCTAATACCTTTTCCATGCGCTGTACGAAGTAACTCTGCAAGCGTTCTTCGGCCGAATGTTCTTCATCTCCTTTTAATCCTTCCTCCCTGATACGCTGCTGGCAGAGCGGACATTCTTTCCAACTCTTCTTTGGACATTCGTCGACGCCGATATGTATGTATTCAGACGGGAACAGCTCTACTACTTCCTTAAATACATTTTCAAGAAACTCAAAGGTACTTTCCTTACCGGCGCAGAGTACAATATCTTCTACGCCCCAGACGATACGGGGCGTTCCCTGTTCGCCTTTGCAGGAGAGTTCGGGGTAGGCGGCAATGGCGGCCATCTCATGTCCGGGAAGTTCTATCTCCGGGATAACGGTTATAAAGCGGTCGGCTGCATATTGCACGATTTCTTTTATCTCGGCCTGGGTATAATAGCCGCCGTATTCGTGCCCTTCGCCTTCGATGCGTTTAGAGCCTATCTCCGTAAGCCTGGGATATTGTTTGATTTCGATACGCCAGCCCTGGTCGTCCGTCAGGTGCCAGTGCAT
>JAISCM010000056.1 GCA_031265595.1 Tannerellaceae bacterium | reverse complement strand
CATGTGTGAATGTAATCATCCCGTCGGGGCTAAAGAACTACCCCATGCTTACCGCAGAAGCAACCTGTGCCGATATTACAATGAAAGACAGGGCTATGATTGCCGGTATCCATCACCTGGCATACGGTAGCGCCCGGGTAGAATTGGCTCTGAATGCAGCGGAAAGAGACCGTTTTATCATGTGGTCTGCTCCACTGAAGTCAATGTATTCGGGCGACTACCATTTTGAAGACGCCGCAAATAATCCGAAATGGGGAGATGTCTATATGAACCTCTTCCAGCACGCCAGCCCGGCCGGAAATTCTTCTGCCGGAATAGCCAATAGCTTTACCGCTACATTCGGAGATTTAGACGTATCACTGCTATTAGGCAAGGCGTTCAATCTAAAGATGACAAGTACGACTGCCAATAAAGATAAACCATTTGCTTTCCCGCAAACCGCCTCTACCTATACAGATGTAAAGACGGCAACGTACAATGTGCCGAGAGCGCAGGGTAATCGATTCATTCTCGATAAGGACGACGGCGATCCGCATGCGCTGCCGGTATTCAATGATGTAGACGGAAGCTATCTGGCGCAGGTAGTGAATCCCTATCTGGCATACCTGAATGTAGAGTTGTTCTTACAAGGTAATCAATCCTGTCTAAGCGACCTCGGATATGTCATCTGGGATGGAAGCACAAGCAGTTTTACGCCACACGTTGCGGTTGGAAATATAGACAACCGGTTTGAAATAACAACCGTTCCCTCCATGAGTGATCCATCCGGCTTTATTCCTCCCTTACAGTCGTTCTTTGTTCAAAAGAAAGAGAGTGCGCCTCTTGGAACGGATGCTATTACGATATCGGCGCTCTGGACTACCACCTCCATACCAGGAGGTACACCCTACAAACTACGGGCCAATGCGCCGGAAACAAACATTCTGCGCATAAAAGCGGTACAAGACAAGCGGGTAAGTTATGCCGTACTGCATTACAATGAAAGCACATCCCCCGCTTACAACAGTAAAGAAGACATGCACAAACTATTCTATCAGTTGGAAGAGAATGTAATACCGCTGGAAGTATATACATTCGCTCCCACGAGGGAGGTATTGGCGATTCACTCAAGCAGTGACTTCTCACAAAATATACCGTTAGGCCTGCGCACAGACAAAGCCGGCTCCGTAACCCTCGAATTTAGCGGAATGGCCACCTTCGGACATAACGTTTACCTGATAGACCACGCCCAAAGTAATAAAGAAACTGATCTGCAAAAGAATCCAACATACACCTTTACGGCAACAAAGAAGTCAGCCGGCGACAAGGTGATCGAATTAAACGACCGTTTCAGCCTGCGCACCACGTATACAGGCATCGGTCTGGGAAATGAAGTAACCGGAAATGCAACAGATGTCAACGTATCCTCGCGAGACGGTTATATCTACGTGCAAAGCCCTTTTCCAGTAAGCATCCTGCAAGTATACAACCTTGCCGGAGCCCTGGTTTACAGCAGCACAGCACAATCGGATTACTTCCGTATACAAATAGGCGGCCAACAAGCCTATATCGTAAAAGCAACGATGAATGACCAGTATAGTATCAAAAAGGTCTTCGTCAGATAAGGATAATAGGTTGTAGGTTAATCCCAATTTGGTTTAATTTTTATCTTAAAAACCCGGGCATGTGAATGTCTGGGTTTTATTCACTAACTTTGCCGGAGTTAATTACTGAATAGTTTAAAGTAAGAACAATGGCAAACCTACTGCTGTCCCTGATAATTTTAAATCAATTTATATAATCATGAGAAAAAACGGATTACTCTTACTAATGATCTTTTTTGCAACCTCACTGTTTGCAGAAAAGGTAGAGGTAGACAAAGCTTTAAAGGTAGCTCAAAACCATGTATACGGAAATGCGCAATTGAGAAGCGCCCAGGATGAAGGAATTAAACTGGTGTATACGGCTACCAATAACCCTTCTTTACGAAGCTCGGAAAAGCAGGACGAAACAGTTTACTATTATGTCTTCAATGTAAAAGAAAACAACGGTTTTGTTATCGTTTCGGGCGACGATATTGCCATCCCCATATTAGGCTATTCAACGACCGGAACGTATGATAGCAAGAATCTGCCTCCCGCCTTTAGCTATTGGATGGAATGCCTGCAAAAAGAAATCGATTATGGCATCCAACAAAACATCCCACAAAGCGCCGAAGCAAAACTAAAATGGGATACCTATCTGCAAGGAACGGCGCCCGCTGTACGGTATGCCGCAGGAGATGCGCCTTTAATTCAGACAATGTGGAATCAAGGTGCGCCATATAATAATGCATGTCCTGAAGGAACGCTCACGGGCTGCGTTGCTACAGCCATGGCGCAAATCATGAAGTATCACAATTGGCCGGCACGAGGTACAGGCATTTTACCCGGGTACACCACTTCCCAATACACTATTGCGGATATTAATTTAGATACTGAGCCAGCTTATGAATGGAATAATATGCTTGATGATTATTCCGGCAACCCTACAGATGCACAAAAACAGGCTGTCGCCACCCTTATGTACCACTGTGGAGTGAGTGTTGAGATGAATTATGGATTACGAGAGAGTAGTGCGATTACAAATAATATAGGGAAAGCTCTTCCTGTATATTTTGGTTATGACAAAGGTATACAAGGTAAATCACGGGCATCTTATACCGACAGAGAGTGGCATGCTATGCTAAAAACCGAAATTGACGCCGCAAGACCGGTCGTCTATTCAGGAAGCGGCAGCGGAGGGCATGCTTTTATTTGCGATGGATATGATGATAGCAACAATACGTTCCATTTCAATTGGGGATGGGGAGGCTGGGCCGATGGTTATTTTGCAACGGACGCATTAACCCCGGACCGTAATAACTTCAATTCAGATCAAAGTATTATTATCAACATTAAACCTGACGAAGGAGGCAAGAAAGTATATGAAATGGCAATCATTGACGGCTATAATTTTATACCATCAACAACCACTGTAGACAGAATGGAAAGATTTACTGTTGGAGTACCACTAAAGAATGCCGGAGTAACAGATTTTTCCGGCAGAATAGATTTTTCCCTTATGGACGAATCTGAAACGTTAGTGGGTGACATTGGCAGTTTTTCATTATCCTTAAAGGCCGGTTACTTTTTCACCCCTCCGGACTTCCCTTCTCTTGGATGTATAGTTCCTTCACATGTAAAGGCCGGCACATACAGAATTTGCGCATACGCGCAGCAGTCCGATGATGTAATGTCTCGCACGCTTGTAAAAATACCGATTGACGCACCCGATGTCTTTATCACTGTCAATGACGTCACCTTATTGGAGAGTGAATTAGTATTAAGCGACTACAATCCCGATAAAGCGATTAGCATTACTCCGGCAGAACTTAAAGCGGGAGAAAGTATAAACGTTACCTGTATTGTTTATAATCAAGGGAGATATGATTTTTACGGCACATTGAAACTCGGCCTATACAAAGATGATGCGCTGGTGCAAGTGATTGAAGAAAAAGAAGAACCAATCCGGATGAAAAGTATATCTTATAACTGGATTAGATTCAATAACGCATCGTTGCCGGCAGCCGGTAATTATAAACTCAGGTTATATGCAAAAGAAGAAACAGGGACTGAAAAATTAGTAGGAGATCGTGACGACGCAAAAAACAATATCGACATTACTATTACAGAGGCAACTCCGGTTACTACTTACACCATCAGTTATGCCACATTCACCGGAGGCCGACTTAGTGTGGATAAGAATCCGGCAGAAGCAGGAGAAACAATTACAGTAACGGCCACGCCTCATTCCGGCTATGAACTTGGTGCGTTATCTTATTATACAGGTAATGCGTCAGAAACGACCTCTGTAGCCGGTACCGGTAACATCCGGTCTTTCCTAATGCCGGCCGATAATATTACGCTGACAGCAATCTTCCGGGAGACAGCCGGCCAACAAGCTGAAGCGCCGGTTATCAGCAGTCATCCGGAAAGTAGAACCGTAACTATAAATACAGACGTAACACTGTCGGTTACAGCAAACGCTCCCGACAACGGAACGCTTACCTTCCAGTGGTATGAAAATACAGCAAACAATGCCAACGGCGGCGTACCTATTACCGGTGCGACGAATGAAACGTATTCTCCACCTACTGCAACTATCGGTACGAAGTACTATGCTGTGGTCGTCACCAATACAAAAGGAGAATCAACTGCCACAACGACCAGCCATACAGCTACCGTAACGGTAACGGAACCAGATACTGAGGAGCCAACGATCGAAGTCTTTGCAATAACAATAGCTACCATGACGAATGGTACGGTAAGAGCCACCCCGGCAAGCGCCGAAGAGGGGGAGGCTGTTACATTGACTATCTCACCGCTACAAGGCTATGAACTGAGTTCGATTACAGCTCGCCAGACAGGAGCGTCGGCTACCGTTTCGCTAAGCGGAGCAGGCAATACACGCACCTTCACGATGCCGGCTTATGACGTGACGATAGAAGCAACCTTTGCCAAGACACAGGAACAGGAAGAAATAGAAGCCCTTGAAAAAGCCAGGACGGCTATTGAAGGCGGAACATTCTTTGCCGCACAGATGGTAGCGAATGTAGATGAATCGCTACGCACCTGGTTGGTCAATACGCTCAACACCTTATTCGGACAGGCTCATGGCATACAGTTCCGTTCGGCTACGCTGATGGACGCCGAGGTTACGCTAACGTCTGTTACGCCGGCTATTGCGGGAACGGAAGAGAATCCAGAGGGGACAAACGGTTCATTCACTTTCACCGTAACGCTGACTAACGGCAATAACAATGCAACAACCCAACAAACAACCGGTGTGATCATCGCCACGCCCTATTCAGGCATAGAAGTGAAGAGCATCGAAATGCTTAACCTGAGCGAGCTGACAGTATACATTAATAATACCGGTAATGTAGAAACAGGCAGGCTGACCTTTACTTTATCAGGTACGGATGCCGAATGGTTCACACTTCTTCCTGCTACCCTCGACAATCTGGGAACAGGCGGAGAAGCCGAGATCGTGATCACGCCAAAGGCAGCCCTCGCCAATCGCAAGTATACATTCACGCTAACGGCTACAGCCGAAGGCATGGAGCCTGTATCTATTACTATTACATACGATACAAGCGCCACCGGTACGGAAGAAATCCAGGTGCAGACGCTACAGGCTATTGCAACAGCTTCCGGCCTGTATATTTCCGGCCTGATTCCGGGAGAAACCTTCTCTGTTTACAATCTCCTCGGACAGCTTTCCTACAAAGGCAAGGCTACGGTAAGCGAACAGTACATCAACTTACGCAACCGCGGTATCTATATCATAACGAATGGCAATAAGACGGTGAAAGCAATCTATTGATCCGGTACAAACAGCAAATAAGGGGGCGAAGGATAATCCTTCGTCCCCTTACTGTTTTATGGACTATGCCCGAACGTTATCAGTTACATTTTGGGTTTTATTCACTAACTTTGCCGGAGTTAATACCTGAATAGTTTAAATTAAAAGCAATGGCAATTCCAATCAGAAGTATCCCCGTTTTAGAAGGTGCGGTATGGCGCCGGTTTGAAAGAGAAAGACTCCAATCAGAAAAACGGTGCGGGACAATAGACATATCGGAAGATATGGAAATGTATAAGGCGATTGTCCGGAAAGCAAGAACTAAAGGGACGTTAAAATAGCTTACCGATGAACTTTCTTTTTGAAAAATGCTCGCTGTTTCCATTAAACAACGAAATTCTTGCCCAATGTAGACCTTTCATCTGTGGGGATGCGGATTTGGATGATTTTTTTCGCAATGATGTTGAAAAATTTGACAAGCAGTTACTGGGAAAATCGTTTTGTTACCGTTTGGATGAAAATCCGTCCATTATAGTATGTGCATTCACACTTGCAAATTCCAGTATTGACGGTAGGAATTTGCCAAACAGCCGCAAGAAAAAATTAACTGTAAATATTCCCTATGAAAAAAGTTTAAGCAGTTATCCTGCCCTACTGATAGGCAGGCTGGGTGTTCATCAGGATTTTGGGAAAAGAGGTATTGGCTCCGAATTGATACGGTTTATCCGGACAATCGCTTTGAATGAAGACAACTGGTCGGGTTGCCGTTATCTTACCGTTGACGCCTACAACAATGAAATTGCCCGGAATTACTATGAAACGAATGGGTTTCTGTATTTATTTTCAACGGAAAAACAGGAAAAAGAGTATATTGGTATGCCGGAAAACAGAGAACTGAAAACAAGGTTGATGTATTTTGACCTGATTCAACTCTCAAAAGTCCGGTAATTTCTAAAAATACTTCAACGAACTATGTACTTTTATTAATCCTTATGATAATCAACGATATAAAAATAGCGGTTCTTGGTTTGGGGTATGTGGGCTTGCCTTTGGCGCGTCTGTTCTCTACCCAATATAAAACGATTGGGTTCGACCTGAATCAATCGCGTGTGGATGCATTGATGGATGGGCATGATGGGACGTTTGTGGTGGAGGATGCGTTGCTTCGGGAGGCTATCGGGAATAGACTTATGTGTACGACCGACCGGGAGTTGATGCGTGATTGTAATTTTTATGTTGTTACGGTGCCTACGCCTGTCGATTCCAATCATAATCCGGATATGGCGGCGCTTTATGAGGCCAGCGAAACCATCGGGCATGTTTTGTCGGAAGGGGATGTTGTGGTGTATGAATCGACGGTGTATCCGGGGGTGACGGAAGAAGAGTGTGTTCCTATTATTGAACGGATATCGGGGTTGAGGTTGAATGAGGGCTTCTTTGTTGGGTATAGTCCGGAACGTATGAACCCCGGAGATAAAGGGCATACGATTGATAAGATAAAGAAAGTGACTTCGGGCTCTACGATAGAAGTGGGGCGCTTGATTGATGAGGTGTATGCTTCGGTTATTGTGGCCGGGACGCATCTGGCTCCGTCTATCAAGGTGGCTGAGGCTGCTAAGGCGATTGAGAATGCGCAACGGGATATTAATATTGCGCTTGTGAATGA
>JAISCM010000011.1 GCA_031265595.1 Tannerellaceae bacterium | reverse complement strand
AAAGGATAATGGCCAATGAAGAGATAAAACAGATATGGAAGGTGCCTGAGCCTACGCTCAGGAGGTTGCCTTGGTATCTTGCATTTGTAAAACTGTTGAAGGGGAAGGGCGAGGCTTATGTTTCGTCTACACAGATAGCTAAGGAGATCAGTGTAGACTCCAGCCAGGTAGCCAAAGATCTTTCTTTCGTAAATATTACGGGGAAGACGCGGGTGGGGTATGAGATCAATGCGTTGGTTGCCGTGTTGGAAGATTTCCTGGGTTTTACGGTTCAGCATAAGGCGTTCCTGTTTGGCGTGGGGAGCCTGGGGGCTGCTTTATTGCAGGATTCCGGGCTTAGCCAGTATGGGTTGGATATTATTGCAGGCTTTGATACCCGTAGCGAATTAGCCGGGACTTCTATCAAGGGGATACCTGTTTTCCATCTGAGTGAGTTTCCTGCCTGCCAGAAAGAGTTGCGTGCTACCATCGGCGTTATTACCGTCCCGGTAGACCAGGCGCAGGTAGTGACCGACCATATCATTGCCGAAGGCATTAAAGCGCTTTGGAACTTTACGCCCTTCCGTATTCGCGTACCCCGCCATGTGGTTGTACAAAATACATCGCTGTATGCCCACCTGGCTGTTATGTTCAATCGTTTAAACCAACTTAATCGCAGAAATGAAAATTATAGCTGTGGGAATGAATTATGCAAACCACAATAAAGAGATGCATACTTCGTTAGAATTAGCAGAACCAACTCTCTTTATGAAATCCGATTCATCGTTGCTTAAAGACGGGAAACCGTTTTTTATTCCCGATTTCTCGTCTGAGATCCATTATGAAGCGGAGGTGGTAGTAAAGATAGATAAACTGGGGAAGAATATTGCCGAACGCTTTGCGTATCGCTACTACAATGAAGTAACCGTAGGCATTGACTTTACGGCGCGTGATATACAGAGCCGGTTGCGCAAGCAGGGACTGCCGTGGGAAATAAGCAAAGCGTTTGATAATTCGGCTGTAACAGGCGCTTTTATCCCGCTTCGCGAAGCCGGCGATATCCATAAGATACCTTTCTGCCTGTATATAAACGGCGAAAAGGTACAGCAGGGAAATACGGCTGATATGCTATTCTCCGTAGATAAAATAATAGCGTATGCGAGCCGCTTTTTCACGTTGAAGATGGGAGACCTTATCTATACGGGAACGCCTGCCGGAGTAGGCCCCGTAAAAATAAACGATCGCCTGGAGGGATATATCGGCGAAACAAAGCTGTTAGACTTTTATGTGAAATGATTGTAAAGACATGCGTGTATTTTTATTATTGCTACTAAGCGTTTGTTGCCTTGTCTCCGCCTGGGCAGACGATAGCCGTTATGCGGCCCGGTCTGTTTTGTCGTCGGGGATGTGGATGAAGATAAAGGTAGAGCAAACAGGTATCTGTAAAATAACGTACGACGACTTGCGGAAGATGGGCTTTGCCGATCCTTCGCGCGTATCTGTACATGGCTATGGAGGCTGGCCGCTGGATGAAGACTTCGGCCCCGGCGCCGCTTATATAGACGACCTGCCTCCGGTGGCTGTATACCGGGGCGCCGATTATCTTCTTTTCTATGGCAAAGGGCCCGTTAAATGGGAATACAGCGATTACTCCGGCACATTCGTTCATACCAATAACCCGTATGCCACCTACGGCTCTTATTTCCTGACGGATGCTACAGAGGTGAAGGAGATGGAGAAAGTCTCTTTGCTATCCGGGCAGGCTGCCTTGAATATTACTGTTTTCGATGATTACAGGGTGCATGAAGAAGAGCTGTATTCGGTCAATAACTCGGGGCGGGAGCTATTCGGCGAATCGTTTGAAACGGCCGGCTCCAGAACGATCCCCGCTACTTCGCCCATCGCCAGGATAGAAGGCATTACCGATGCCGACGCTAAAGTAACGATGCGCTTTATCGCCCGCCCCAGGTCTACCGACGGGCAGGCCACGCTGAGCATCGACGGGCAGGAACTGATGCAATTAAACTTTCCGGCCATAACTAACTCCGGCAATAACTCCTATATAAAAGCCATCGACAGAATAGATACGGCCACCTGGCGAGGCGAAAAGAACGAAGCCCCCAGGGTAGTTGTATCCTATAATAAGTCGGGCGACGAGAATGTAAGGCTCGATTATATCCGCCTGCATGTAAAGCGGGCGCTGAGGCAATATGGCGGATATACCTTTTTCCGCAGTATTCAATCCATTGGTAATGTAAGCCGGTTTGTTGTAGGGAATGTAGATAGCCAGACGGTAGTCTTCGACGTGACCGGCGGCGAGGATCCTAAACTGATGGAAACCCAACTGAACGGCACGGAACTGTCTTTCTCTATCCCGGCAGGAGACTTGCGTGAGTTTGCGGCTGTACAAATCAACCAAAGCCTTTCGGGCTGGACAAGAGAAGAAACAAGCATCGACAATCAAAACCTGCATGCCTGCCTGCAAACAGACATGGTTATTATTGCAGCCGACGCCTTCCATACACAGGCCGAACGCCTGGCCGAACGCCACCGGGCCGACGCCAGGGATAGCTTATCCGTTCTGGTAGTAAGCCCCCGGCAGGTATATAATGAGTTCTCAAGCGGCACGCCCGATGCAACGGCTTACCGCCGGTTCATGAAAATGTTTTACGACAGGAATGAGGCAAAGAAGCCCCGGTACCTTCTTCTCTTTGGCGATGGCTCTTATGATAACCGGAAGCTTACCAATAACTGGAAAGAAGTGGTTACTACCAATATGCTGCTGACCTACCAGTCGGAAAACTCACTTAGCTACTATTCATACGTTACGGATGATTACTTCGGAGCGCTGAAAGACGAGCGGTTCACTTCCGGCCCTATCCAGTTGGGTATCGGCCGTTTCCCGGTACGTACGGTAGCCGAAGCCACAGCCGCGGTAGATAAGGTAGTGACTTATATGGATAATAAAGAAACCGGCGCCTGGAAAAACAGGATATGTTTTGTGGCCGACGATGGCAA
>JAISCM010000102.1 GCA_031265595.1 Tannerellaceae bacterium | reverse complement strand
CGAAAAGCCCAGGTTGTTGTTCAGGCCGCTCCGTATATTGTCGCCATCCAGCAGGCAGCAGAGCAGGCCTCTGCTGTGGAGTTCTTTTTCCAAGGCAATCGCCAGCGTACTTTTCCCGGAGCCGCTTAATCCGGTAAACCAAATCATAAGGCTGCGTTGCTTCAGCAGCTCTTCTTTATCCTTCCTCGAAAGCATCTTGTCGAAGACGGGGGTCAGTATGTTTTTATTCATCCGGTTCATTGTTAAAAAGGCCATATTAATGGGGTTAGAAATATCGTTGTCAGAAACACAAGGATCGTTAGCGGAAGCCCTATCTTTACAAAGTCCATGAAAGAATATCCTCCAAGCCCTTGTACGATCATATTGGTCTGATAGCAGATAGGCGTACAGAAGCTGGTAGAGGCTGCCACACAGGCCACCATAAAGAAGGGCATGGGGCTGACCCCTAACTGGGTAGCCACAGACAGCGCCACCGGAAAGCAGAGGGCCGCCGCCGCATTATTTGTAATGATCTGCGAGAATAAGGCTGTAATAATAAACGTCATCGCCAGCAAGGTATACGCTCCTGTTGTGGCCGACAGGTCAATAATAAATTTAGCGGCTACAGCAGCCAGGCCGGAGTTTTCAATGGCTTTACTGATGGCAAAAGCGCAGGCTATCGTAATCAGTATATCCCATGAGATGTATTTGGTATATTTCCGGGCGGGGAAGATGCCTGCCCAGGCCATAATAACGGTAGTGATACATACAAAGAAGAACATATCAAGCTTTACGTCCGGCCAGGTTTCTTTCACTACCGGCAGTTCTCCCAGGGTAGCGCCCGTTATCATAAAAAGAAAAAGCCCCAGGGCAAGCCATCTTTTTTTATTCGAGATGGGCGGCTCTTCTTCTTTTCCGTTGGCTAAGGTAAGGAAGACCCTTGATTCGCCCCAGGCGGGGATAAAGGAATCATCCGCCCATAATACCAGGGTATCTCCTTCCTGTAGTATTACATCGTCCGGATTGCCGGTGACATACCGCCCGCCTGTTTTAACTCCTTTGACGATCGCTCCGTAATGACGGGTAAAGTCAAACTCGCCTAACTTTTTATTAATACCGGGGAATCGCGGGCCCAAGACGGCTTCGATGCTGTGAAGGCCTTCCTTTTCGCCGTTGCCGGCAGGCGCATCTTCTTTATTCTCCCTCGATTCGGGCAGTAGTTTATTGGAAAAGAGTATCAGGAAAAGGATGCCTGCCAGGGCAACAGGCACGCCGATCTTTGCTATTTCAAACATGGGCAGCCCTTCGTATCCGGCTTCCATTATCATACCGTTCACTACCAGATTGGTGGAGGTGCCTATTAATGTGCATATCCCTCCCAGGCTGACTGCAAAGGTAAGGGGTATCAGAAATTTGGTAGCAGGCAGATGAATACCTTCCGCCCACCGCTTGATAATGGGGGCGAAGATAACTACCATAGGGGTATTGTTCAGAAAGGCCGACATACCTGCCAAAACGGGGAGTAGCCTCATCTGCGACTTACCAACGGTTGTTTTTCCTTCGGGGAGGAGCTTTTTGAAGAGTTGCGCCAGCGTACCGCTCTGGCGGATCCCTTCGCTGACAAGAAACAGCATGGCTACGGTGATCATTCCTTTATTACTGAAGCCTTCGAGCATCTCCCCTGGCGTTAGTATACCTACGCAAAGGAATAATACAACGACAGAAATTAAAACCATGCCTGGGCGCATTTTATCCCATATCAACGCTGCGATCATCCCGGCTAATGCCAACAACACAAATATAATTTCAAAGTTCATGCCTTACAGACTTCTTCTATGCTTGTCAGTTTAGAGAAGCTACAAAAATAAAAAAGAATATCGGTAACCGGCTTTTTTAACGAATTTTATTTAGCGTTAGTAAGGAAAAAGACTATAAAAGTCAGTATTTGGAATAAATCGGTTTTACTATGAACCATTGATTTGTCAGCAATTGTTTGTTATACCGCAAAGGCGTTTTTTCATCAATATGGTAAATCTCACAGCCGGCGGCTTTAGCAATGGCATGGCCGGCAGCCGTATCCCATTCCATGGTAGGGGCAA
This sequence comes from Tannerellaceae bacterium, assembly GCA_031265595.1. Next base: position 800 of record JAISCM010000102.1, on the reverse strand, counting down.
AACGAGGATATACATCCGCCGAACCTTCGGCTACCAGACAAATCTTCAGGCTGCTCCCGCTACTGATCCTCGTAACCGGCTGTCCCTTTTTACACAGGTTGTCAATATATGCCAACGTCTCGTCGGTCTGGTGCGAACGCGACGAAACAACCACAATACCCTGATGTCCACGCAACAGGGGCAAACGAATAGCGTTCTGCATCCATTCGTCCATAGAAAGCCGGTTTGAATAATCAATACCTGCCAGCTTATAAGCGCCGATTGACTCGGAAGAGAAATACAATTCTTTCCTGACCGGGATAAAAACAACACCCAATACCGGCGTATGATCAGCAACAAGGGCTATATTTACCGTAAACTCCCCATTGCGCTTTATAAACTCTTTGGTTCCATCCAAAGGGTCTACTATCCAAAGCGTTTCCCATTTGGAACGCTCCTTATAAGGGATCATTCTATCTTCTTCGCTCAGGATAGGAAACGGAGTAGAAGATAAGGCTTTTACAATGATTTCATTGGCTGCTTTATCGGCGCGGGTCAGGGGGGAGTTGTCTTTTTTTAGTTCAATACCAAAGCCCGCATGCGGACTTGTATAAATATCCATGACAGACTTACCGGCGTCAATAGCCGCACAGATGGCGATATACAGATAATTTGAGTAATTCATCATTGCTTTTCGTTGCTTTTCATTGTCGCAAATATAAAAAAATACTCAATCTATCATATCTTTTCATTCTATTTTAACACATTCTTTGAAACGAACATTCTGTCATTTTGCTATTTTATCATTCTGTCATTTTATC
>JAISCM010000059.1 GCA_031265595.1 Tannerellaceae bacterium | reverse complement strand
TTCAGCCAAAAATTACAGACCGGCAAAAGGGAAAAAAAGTCTTCGCGAAGTCTTCAGCAAGTCTTCGCGGACTCTTTACCAAACCATCACGGACTCTCTATCGAGTCATCGTGAAGACTTTTTTATATCATCGTGAAGACTTTTTTCTACTATTATGATGTTTCTTTCGAACCATTATGATGGCTTGGAAGTACCATTATGATGGTCCGGAAGAATCACGATAATGGTTTACTATAGACATCATAATGAATTTTTTATGAAATAAATATCTCCCCTCCGGTTTCCGGCTGAAAGGGAGCTGAAACGTCCTCTTTCAGTATTTCGTTTTGTAAACCAAGTATTTGAGGCAAAACTGAAAGCTGAAAGGAGAGGCAAAAAAGTAGTATAGATGTTGTCGTGATGGAGCAGCGTGGGCTATATACGTTCTTGCTTTGCTGTTTCTGGTACATTTGTAGAAGAGGTGACCGGTATGATCAGAAATTCGTATGATTGTTTTACCGGAGTAATGGTGTACTCAGGGTGTGTTTTCGCTCCCCAGGTAGTGTCTCCTCCTACTCCCATTTGCTTATGGTCGATGTTTAGCCATACCAAAGGTTTCTTCTCTATACTTCCTCCGTGGATGTGTTTTATTGTGGAAGGGACGAATAGGATGTCGTCCATCCTGAAATTCCAGGCGCTTATGCTTAACGGCTGGCCAATGGCTTTTATAAGCAGGCCATCCCCGTCTTCGTTTTGCAATGCGGTCCACCTGACATCGGTTTTATTGGCTGTTTCCTGGGCGCGGACGTACGGATGATATTGTTCCCATACGGAAGCTTTGTACAGGTCTATGTTTGCACTACTTTTCCTGTCTGGGTAGTTTTCATGCGGGCCACGGCCTAACCAGGCCATCTGGTCAAATTCTTCTTTTAGTATTATATGCATACCCAGGCGAGGTATTTCCGGCAATTTTTTATCCCCCGGTTCGAACGTAAAGTGTACGTTGACGGCACCGTCGGCATATAAAGTATAAGATAGGATACAGAGCGATTCCTGTTCCGGCATAGCATATACCGTCTTCACGGAAGCCTCCTTATTGGTATCTGCCGGAATAACTGTCAGGCTTTGCAACAGAAGATTGTCTGCCGCTCTTTTCCAGGTGGCGCAACGTTCTCCGGTGTGGCTGGCTACATCGTTGTCGGTCATCGGTCTCCAGAAGGTAGGGCGTAGTCCTTCCAGCAGGTATTCTTTACCGTGTACATTGTAGCTGGTTATTTCTCCGTTCTCTTTCGAGAAAGTGACCATAGTGGATGCCGAACGGAAGATATGCTCTTTATCATTCTCTTCGTGTTTAAGTATGCCCGAAATGTTGGATCTGCCTGCTTGAGGCGTTTGTATAGGCAATTTCCATTGTGCTTCGGAAGCGATATGTCCTTTCGGCACCAAAGGCGTATCTTCTTTGGTGAGGGCGGAGATATGCAGAAAGTATTCCGTTGCAGCCTTTCCTTCAAAAGCAGGGAGGGCGATACCTACTTCCGCCGATTGGCGAGGGGGAATGGAAGGTACGGCGAGCAATCCTTCATAAATCACTTCCCCGTCCGCTTTTATTGTCCATTTGTAATCGTAACTATCGGCGGAAAGGAAGTCATGCCTGTTCGTTATCTGCAATTTATTATACGCGAAGTCTACCGGCTCGAAGTGCATATATTGATATACACGTTTTACCTCCCAGATATGCGGACGCAGGGACCGGTTGGCCGCTACAAGCCCATTTGCACAGAAATTGGAGTCGTTTACAATACCTACGAAGCCCATATCTCCCCCATAAGCCCATATCTCGTTCCCTTTCTCATCCTTTTTGGCGAAAGTCTGGTCTACCCAATCCCATATAAAGCCACCCTGAAGGTTGTCATATTTATAGATGAGTTCCCAATAGTCATTCAGGTTTCCTACACTGTTTCCCATTGCGTGAGCGTACTCGCAGAGTATCATTGGGCGCTCCTGCCGTTCGTTCACCCATTGGCGCAGCGCCCAGACACGGGCATACATCGGACAGTAGATGTCTGACAGTCCCTGTACGCCTCCTTCTTCATACTGAACGGGGCGGCTTGGGTCGCGCTGCTTTGTCCAGTGATATAATGTCTCAAAATGTTTGCCGTAGCCAGACTCATTCCCGAGGCTCCATGTGATGATAGAGGTGAAATTCTTATCACGTTCCACCATGCGCTCCATGCGTTCCATATAGGGAACGTCCCAGCCTTCCCAGTCGGCAAGTGTGTGCGTTGTGGGATGGTCGCTCATGCCATGCGATTCTATATTCGCCTCGTCTATCAGATAAAGGCCGTATTCATCACAGAGCGTATACCATTCGGGGTAGTTAGGGTAATGCGAGCATCTTACGGCGTTAATATTGAATCGCTTCATCAGCCGGATGTCTTCTATCATGCTTTCTATCGTGATCGTCCGTCCTTTCTTCATGTCGTGCTCATGCCGGTTTACTCCCTTTATCAGGATGGGAGTTCCGTTCACCAGAAGCATCCCGTTCTTTATCTCTATCTTCCTGAATCCGAAACGATGGGCGAATGATTCGGTCAGTTGTCCTTTTGCATTGAGCGTATTCACTACAAGCGTATACAGGTTCGGCGTTTCTGCCGTCCACGTCTTTATGCCGGGAAATGCTTTGTTATAATGCAATACGGTGTCCGTATTCGTTTTTGCCTGTAGCACGGATGAGGCTATTTCCTGCTCTCCGTCCAATATTCTGATCTGCACGTTAGTTCCTTTTACAGGCTTTTCGTTAGTAAGCGTAACGGTCAGGTCGAACAATCCATCCCGGTAGTTATTAGTAAGGCCGGCCGTGAGCTCAAAATCCCTGACGTGTATTTTGGGCCGCGCAATAAGCATTACATCTCTTTCTATTCCGCTATACCGCCAGTAATCCTGCGCTTCAAGATATGAACCGTCGCTGTAGCGGTATACCTCTACCGCCAGTTCGTTCTCGCCCGGTTGCAGGTATTGCTCAATACGGAACCCGGCAGCCAGGCGGCTATCTTCGCTATATCCCACAAAATGCCCGTTTACCCAGCAATAGAAAGCAGACTCAACCCCTCCGAAGTGTAGCAGGATATGCTGTCCGTAGAACTCCTTCGGAACGGTGAATGTCGTCTTATAAGAACCTACCGGATTATAGTCAGACGGTACATACGGCGGGTCGGGAGGGAAGGGGTATCGTGTGTCTGTGTAGATCGGAGCATCAAAACCTTGTAACTCCCAACTGCCCGGAACTTCAATATCAGCCCATCCGGACACATCATATCCTTTCTCATAAAAGGTGGTGGGACGGGCGGTAGGGTTCTTCGCCAAATGAAACTTCCATGTGCCGTTAAGTACGTGCCGCCTTTCTTCGGAACGGTCTTTCATAAGCGCAGACTTTTCCGACGCATAAGGAACGAGGTGGGCATTCATCTGCTCTCGATTGACCTGGTTAATGTATTGATTCTCCCACTCTTTGTGCTGCGCAAAGGCTGTTGTGGATAGTAATAAGATGCCGATAGCTACAAGAAGATGTTTCATGATAATGGTATGAAAAGTCAATTGATTGCATTGTTCGTATTCAGTTCCTGGATGGGGATAGGATAAAAGTTGTTCTTTGCCGGGTCAAAACCTGTGCGTCCGGCAGCCTCCAGCGCTTCTTTGGCTTTCCCCCAACGGCGCAAGTCGTAGAAGCGCATATTCTCCAGTGGAAATTCAATCATACGCTCATGTTCGATCTGCGCCCGCACTTCCTGTTGTGAAGCCCCTGCCATAGGCGGCATATCGGCACGCGCCCGTACTTCGTTGATAAGAGGTATCGCTTCGGCTGTTTTGCCCAGTTCATTCAGCGCTTCGGCTTTCATCAGCAATACGTTTGCGTAACGCATCAACATGATATTCGGAGCAAAATAGTTTGTATTCATTCCTTCATAGTCGGCCGGCATGTACTTACGGAAAGCAGGTTTATCGAGCCCCCCAAACCAATCATCATACGTAGAACCGTATACATTTCCGGCTTCCGGGTCATTAAAGTATTCGTCTTTTATGAACAATGTTTCGTAAAGACGGCTGTCATAACGGCCTGTCGCAGCTATTTTCCCTTCCTTTTTGTATGCTTCTACCAAGCGGTCGGAAGGCAATATTTCTTCCCAGCCCCAAAGTTCGGTACAACCGATGAAGCGGTGTAACTGCGTGCGGTAACGGGCGCCGTTGGCTGTATTTAATGTAAGTTGCAACTCAAAGATACCTTCTTTTGAGTTCTTATTTGTAGCGTCGAACAAGCTGCGCAATTCCTTTACAAGCTCGTAGCCTGTTACATTATTGAATGCGCTGACGGCAGCATTTAAGTGTGCTTCTTTGTTCGCCGGCTCTTCGTAAGCGCGTGTCAGATGTGCCCATCCGAGGAAAGCGTATGCGGCTCCGCGTGTGGCGCGTCCCTGGGTCTCCGGCGTACGAAGAGCCGGAAGATCTGTCGCTTTTGTGAAGTTATCGATAATGAAGTCCCATGTTTCCGCCCGGGAAGCAAGCGGCTTATCCAGCTCCTCTGTAGAAGTTATGTACTTATCGCGAAGGACGATCTGTTCCCAGTTAAGGAGCAGTTTTGTATGATAATAACCGCGGAGGAAATAACCTTCGTTCCGGATCATGGCACGGTCTTCTTCCGATATCATCCCCTGGGGTATGCCGGGAAGGTTCTCAATTACCTGATTGCAGTAGTTTATACCGAAGTAATTGTCTACCCAGTATGTAGTAAACTGCGAATTGCCGTTCGTATAGTTGAAATTAGCCAGTTCAATCCAGTTCGGATAGTTATACGCATCAGCTCCCGGCTTAATGAGGTCTTCGCGATATGCCTCTACGGGGTACAGTACTTCGGGGAATCCCCATGTATCGGTTGATGCTTCCAGTTTGGAATAGGCTGCTGCGAGCCCGGCTTCCGCGTCATTCTTGTCTCTCCAGAATGAATCGGAGGTGAGTTCGTCGGGTGATTCTACGGCCAGGAAATCTTCACAACTTGTCATACTTGTGGCAAGCACAAGCGCAAAGGCGAAATATTTTACTTGTTTCATAACGTAACAGTATTATTAATAAAGATTAGAATGTAAGTTGCAACCCAACCACGTATGAACGTGTGAAGGGATAGATATGTGTATCAATACCTGTGTTCAGGACAGAAGAGCGGGAAAACTCCGGATCTACGCCATTGTAGGATGTGATAGTAAACAGATTTTCGCCGCTGACATACAAGCGCAGGCGGTCAATACAGATGCTTTTCAGCAGAGATGCAGGCAATGTGTACCCTATCTGAAGCTGGCGCATGCGGATATAGTCGCCCTTTTCAAGGAAACGATCCGATTCACGCGCATTGCCGTTCATGTCCTGGAGTACGGCACGCGGAACGTCGGTATCCGTATTCTGCGGCGTCCATGCATTAAGTGAGGTGGCGAGGAAGTTTGAGCCCGAGTTCATACCTTCATAGAAATACCGGTTGGCGTTATATAGCTTGCCGCCCCATCCGCCTCCGATGAGGAAAGAAAGGTCGAAGCCTTTATAGCTGGCGCCGAATGTCAGGTTTGCCTCCATCTTCGGGATTGCTGCGCCGCAGTTTTCCTTGTCGTCTTCGTTGATAACGCCATCGCCATTCACGTCCCTGAAGCGGATATCACCCGGACGGGCGTTCGGCTGTAGCAGGTTGCCGCCGGAGTTTCTGTGAGCGTTTACTTCCTCTTCGTTCTGGAAGATACCGTCTGCACGGTATAGGTAGAAGCTGGCGATCGGGTACCCTACGCGTGTTTGCGTGGGGAAATGTTCGGTATCCCACTTCAACCCTTCTCCGTAAAGAGCTTGTTTGGGATCGGATAGTTCAACCACCTTGTTGCTTGTAGTCGTGAGGTTAAAGCCTATATTATAGTCGAAGTCGCCCACCTGATCATTCCAATTGAGTTCAAGTTCAACGCCTGTGTTGCGGATTTCACCTACGTTCATAACCGGATCCCACAGGCCTACCGATGGGGCCAGCTTTTTAGTGATCAACATGTCTTTTGTCTGGTTATAATAGTAGTTGAACGAGCCGAACAGCTTTCCGTTAAGGAGTCCGTAATCAAAACCGATGTTCTTTGTATCGGTGGTTTCCCATTGCAGGCTCCGGTTGGCAAGCCCCATTGCGATGCTGCCCGGCCACGGCGTTGCACCTGAGCCCTGCACATATCCTCCGTACAGATTATTGTATGTAGAGATCAGCGCCTGGAAGTCATAATATCCCAATGCCTGCTCATTACCAAGCTGCCCCCAGCTTGCACGGAGTTTCAGGTTGCTTATCAGTCCGTCTGCGGGGAAGAATCCTTCTTCCGAGATACGCCATCCCAATGCTACCGACGGGAAGAATCCCCAACGGCTATCGCTCCCGAATTTGGAAGAACCGTCTTGCCGGAATGTAGCCTGCAACATATACTTACCTGCATAAGCATAATTTAATCGCCCGAAGAAAGAGACGCGGCGATATTCATATAAAGAGCCTTTTCCTGTGTACGTACCGCCGTCGCCGGCATTGATGGTAGAGAAGTCGGGGTCGAGGAAGCCGGCAGGTTTGTCGGTTGTAACCAATTGCCCGTCTTTTACTTCGTATACAATAGTTTTACCTTCAACGGCCATGCTGTTCCAGTTATAGTCTTGTAAAGTAACGGAATTACCGGCCATTGCGTTCAGCGAATGCTTGCCGAAGCTTTTGTTGAATGTAAGAATGTTATCGATCACCTGCTCTTGCCAGTATGACGAAGATTCGCTATGGTAAGGATATTCTGTCTTTGATCTGATGTCGGCGATATAAGGAGGCGTATGGTCTTTATCGCGTTGATGAGTTCCGCTGTATGAGTAGGCTGTCTTGAAATTCAACCAGTCGGTGAAGTTGGCTGTGACGGCGGCATTGGCCGTCATGTGGTAACTATTGGTTGCCGCCCGGCGGTAATGGTTGTCTGCCATTACGTTCCGGTTGCTCGGTATGCCTTTGCTGTCGGTTAGTCCATAACCATATTCTTTGGTATCGTCGTATACCGGAACCAGTGGAGATATCATATACACCTCTTTCAGCGAATATTGAGGTTGTTCGCTTTTGGTAGTGCGGAAAGCCAGGTTCGCTTCTACGTCAAAGATGTTCTTGGAGGCAGATAGTTTCATGCGGGCATTCTCTTGTTTGAAGCGGTTTCCTAACAAGATGCCTTTGTCGTCAGCATGATTGTACGACACGGAAAAGCGAGCCTGGTCGCTTCCTCCACGGATGCTAAGCATATAGTTTTGAGAAATTCCGTTGCGGAATACTTCGTTTTGCCAGTCTGTGTCCGTGCTTCCCGGATTACTGATATACTCCGGTAGGTCGACCGGTTGGGTGGGATACTGTACGTTATAATTGTCATACATCTGTTTATGCACCTGTACGTATCCTTTTGCATCCAGCATCTTCATCTGCCTGGCAATGTGAGTTGAGTTAAGATAGGCATTGAGATCCACCTTGATCTCTCCCTTTTTCCCGCTTTTCGTTGTTACGATTATAACGCCATTGGCGGCGGTAGAACCATAGATAGCCGCCGCAGCGCCATCCTTCAGTATTTCCATCGAAGCAATGTCTTGCGGATTAACGCTGTTGATGTTTCCCGGAAAACCATCGATGATGTAAAGCGGCTCGTTGTCGCCGAACGACTTAACGCCTCGAATCTTTACCGATACGCTGGCTCCTGCATTCCCGCCCGATTTGCGGATGTTTACGCCGGATACTTTTCCTTGCAACGCTTCGGCGGGATTGGTCGTGGCACGGCTGGCAAGTTCGTCTACGTTGACTGACGAAATGGCTCCGGTGAGGTCACTCTTCTTCATCGTGCCGTAACCGATTACTACAACTTCGTCCAGCTTTTCGGCGTCTTCTCTGAGCCTGACTTCCAAACGGGCTTGTCCGTTATAGGTTACTTCCTCTGTTATAAATCCTATATAGGATACAACCAGTATGTCGCCTCGCTTAGCCGGGATTTCAAATTCACCGTCACTATTTGTAACAGTTCCTTCTGCCGTTCCCTTCTTTAAGATATTAACCCCCACGGCTGGCAGGTTAAGATCATCATAAACTATTCCTTTCACCTGTACATTTTGCGCAAAGCAGAACGAAGGCAGAAGGGAAAGAAGCGCTATGAGCATGGAAGCTCGTAGGAAAGAACCGGCCTTTAGCCGCCGGTGTTGAGTTTGTGATGTTCCCATGACTTTATTCTTAGATTAAATTATGAAAAAACTTTGATGCAAGGATAGCTGGTTGCCGAATGAAAGCCATGAAAAAGGTTTCTATCCGGTATCTACAAAAAACAAAAAACGATACTAATTATATCTACAAAAAACAGTATATAGGAGTTGATAACAAGATTATTATCGCCCCGGTATTACTACATTAAGCTGTTTCTTCATACAAAACTATTAAAAAGATCGCATCAGTTTCCTGTTTTGGTCGTATCCTATTGATCGTCTCACCTGGGTGATACACCTGTCTCACCCGGGTGGTACACGTGTCTCACCCGGGTGGTACAGGTGTCTCACCCAGGTGAGACGATCAATAGGATGCGACCAAACGATTACTTATTCACCATCAAAACAATAAAACAATGGGATGATTTTATGACTTTTGCAGGTGATCTCACCTATTGCTAAGCGTTCTTTGATTCAA
>JAISCM010000050.1 GCA_031265595.1 Tannerellaceae bacterium | reverse complement strand
TACAAGATAGCCGACCCGTTTATGAATTTCTATTTCCGGTTTATTGCACCAGATCGTTCTTTTATCGAGATTGGCCGGATATCTCCGCTATTGGCTAATCTCGACAACCACTTTTCTGCATATACCGGTGATTATTGGGAGAAGCTTTGCCGGGAAACGATCTCGGGAAATGAAATAGAGGGCATAACATACGGTATGGCACATCGCTGGTGGGGGAATATTTCTAAAGACGAACGTATCGAATTGGATGTTGTGGCTGAGTCTCTGGATAAAAAATATTTATTGGCAGGCGAGTGCAAATGGACTACAAAAGAAAACAGCGATCGTTTATTGATGGAATTAAGAGAGAAAGCAGAAAAGCTTCCGTTCGCCAAAGGCCATACTATTATTACGAAGCTGTTTCTTAAAAACCTTCCTGTTGGTACGCACGAAAACATATTACTCCCTGATGATGTGATCAGTTATCAGTAATGATCTCATTGACTTGCCCCCGATTTGGAACAGGTTGCAGAGCAATACGTGAGATCACCGGCAAAAGTCATACAATCATCCCATCGTTTTATTGTATTGATGGTGAATAAGTAATCGCTTGGTCGCATCCTGTTGATCGTCTCACCCGGGTGGTACAGGTGTCTCACCCGGGTGGTACAGGTGGACCACCCGGGTGAGACAGGTGGACCACCCGGGTGAGACACCTGTACCACCTGGGTGAGTCGATCAATAGGATACGACCAAAATAGGAAACAGGTGCGATCTTTTCAATAGTTTTGTATGAAGAAATGGCTTATTCCCTGATGATGTTATCAGTTATCAGTAATGATCTCCTTGGCTTGCCCCCGATTTGAAACAAAATATTCAATGTTTTGCCCCCGATTTGAAACAAAATCTTTGATGTTTTACCCCCGATTTGAAACAAAGTAGTACTTTTGTAGTTAAATTTCAAGGCTATGTTTGAAAGAAATGTTCGTAAGGAGTTGGTAAAATGGGTAATGAGGCTTAATCATAAGCCATTGATATTAAGAGGATCTCGTCAGGTTGGCAAAACTACGCTTGTAGAGGCTTTCTCAAAAGAATTTGAGAATTATCTCTATTTGAATTTTGAAAAAACGCCAAGCGCAATGGCTTTGTTTGAAAAAGAACAGGAAATGGATGACCTTATGGCCGAAATCTTTCTTTTTTGTAACAGGGAATATAAGAGGGGCAAAACACTTCTGTTTATTGATGAAATTCAAAATTCAAAAACGGCCATTACCAAACTCCGTTATTTTTACGAGACGAAATTACCTGATTTGTATGTGATTGCAGCAGGATCGTTGTTGGAAACGGCATTAAACACAAACGTTTCGTTTCCTGTTGGGCGAGTTGAATACCTGGCTGTCCGCCCCTGTGTTTTTAACGAATTTCTGCGGGCTATTGGCGAGAAGCAACTCGAAAAAGCCTTGCTCGACTGCCAGATACCCGAAGCCTTGCATGACAAAACAATGAATTTGTTCAACACGTTCACGCTCATTGGCGGAATGCCCGAAGTGGTTGCCGATTATGCTGCAAACAAAAACTTTGTCGGGTTGAACAGCATTTATGAAAGCCTGCTGGCCGGCTATCGTGACGATGTTGAGAAATACGCCCGGAACGAAACGATGAGCCAAACGATTCGCTACATTTTGCAGTTTGGGTGGAAATTTGCTGCAGAACGTATAACATTAGGTGGTTTTGCAGGTTCGCCTTATAAAGCGCGTGAAATGGGCGAGGCTTTTCATGCCTTGGAAAAAACCTTTATCCTGGAACTTTGCTACCCTACAACCGACTGCCTTGCGCCAATAGCAAAAGACATGAAACGTTCGCCAAAATTGCTGTGGCTTGATTGTGGCTTGGTCAATTATGCAGCAAACATGCAAAAGGAGGTGTTTGGCGCTGCCGATATTTTAGACGCATGGCGAGGGAAAATTGCCGAACAGATTGTTGCGCAAGAACTACTGGCTTTGGATAGCCGCGTTTCAAATCAGCGTAATTTCTGGGTGCGAAACAAAAAAGATTCAGATGCAGAAGTAGATTTTGTTTTGCAAAACGACAGCAAAATTATTCCCATTGAGGTAAAGTCGGGGCATAATGCCCACCTCCGTTCCCTTCATTTGTTTATGGACGAAGCGCCGTGCGACATGGGCGTAAGAGTTTGGTCGCAGCCGTTTTCAATTGACGAAGTTGCAACGCAAAAGGGCAAAAAGTTCAAACTAATCAATTTACCGTTTTATTATGTAGGCATACTCGACAAAATACTCAGTAAATTATCGCGCTAACTTTCTGTTTGGGGGCTGCTCTTATTGCTCTTTGAATAATTGGTTGACTACTTCTATGTCTCCATCATTGGGAGCCGGTTCTAATCCTAATAGTTTGGCTATGATGAGGTATAGGTTTACGTTGGGCATAACGGGGAGTTCTGCATTTTCTTTGAATGCGGGGCCTGCGGCATAGAAGATGGCTTCCATTTCGGGGGCAAGATTATCATATCCGTGGGCTGCGGCCAGGCGGGGGCTTGATTGTGGGCGGAACTGTACGTATGTCCCAATGTGAGGTACTACTACTATATCGCCAAGGCGAGGGTTCTTGCCATAAACTAACCTTTCCGGTATATCTTCTTTTTTATAGGCATCTATATGAGGTACTTGTTGCAGGATAGCCATGGCGCTGTCTGTGTATGTTTTTTTAGGATATAATAAGGTGGGGACGCCGTCGAACACGTAATCGAAGCTATCCCGGGGGAGGTAATCGTTCAGGTTTACATACGTATCGGGATAGTAAGTAGCCATGCCATGATCGGAGAGAACGATAAAGTTTATCTTTTTAACGTGTTCCAGTTTGCGGGCTTGCGTGAAGTAATAATTCAATACGCTATCCAGCTTCTCCACCATCGCGTAAGTAGCTGCCGAATCCGGTGTGGCATAATGTCCGATGCCGTCCGGTTCTTCAATATACCACATAATGAGGTGGGGACGGGTATCTTCGGGCAATTGCAGCCATGAGATAACAGAGTCTGCCCGGCTGGTATAAGGCACTGATTTATCGTACGATTTATGTATGGAAGGCCACATACCTTGTATGGGGGCTTCGCTCCCTACCCAGAAGAATACGCCGGCCTTTACTCCTTGCTTTTCTGCTGTATTCCAGATGGGCTCGCCTCCGTAAAAGTCGGGGTTGGTGACGGCTTCGTTATCGCCTATCCGGTAAATTTTGTCCAGGTCGGAAGCATAAAAGAAGTTGTTTACCAATCCGTGGTGATCGGGATGCAGCCCTGTGGCCATCGTATAATGGTTGGGAAACGTTACACTGGGAAAAGACGGGCGAAAAGCAGATCTTACACCCACCCTCGCCAGTGAATCCAATGTAGGCGTATGGGCTTTCTCTACATAATCGGAACGGAATCCATCTAAGGACAAAACAACCACATATTCGTCTGCCGCCTTTTCAGAAGCGCATCCGGTAGCTAATAACAAAGAACAAATACCGAATGAAATCAATCTTTTATACATATAATAATACTATTTAAGTTGTTAGTTACTTTTTCTTATCCCGCAGTTTGCCGGCAATGTCCTGATGATGCCGGGCCAATTCATTTTCGCCAAGGCAACGATAGGCTTCGGCTAAATACTCGTGTGTAGAAGCATGTTCCGGTTTTATAGTCGTTGCCTTTTCCAGATCGGCTACCGCTTCGTCGTAGTATTTAAGCAGGATATGGCATTTACCACGGTTGTAGCGCGCTTTAAAAGAAACAGGGCTCAACCTTACAGCTTCGTTTAAACAAGTCTGCGCCGCATAATCATCTTTTAAGTCCAATAAAGTGATCCCTTTTCTTATCCAGGCATCTGTAAAATCGGGGCATAGCTTCAGGGCCTTATCAAAATTACGTATGGCGGCGTTATAGTCTTTTGCTTTTGTTATACATTCGTTGCCCATAAGGTAATATTCCCGGGCATATTCTTTTTGAATCTCTTTTTGTTTATACAGTTCGTCGCGCAGGTCCTTTATCTGTTGCTGTTGCGTATTGATGCGTTGTAGTTTGAAACGTATCAATCGTTGCGCCAATGGGTTTGCCAGGCTATTCCGTTTTCCTATGGCGGCAGTGAAATTTTCCACGGCTCCTTTTATGTCTCCCCTGTCGAATGCGTAAATAGATTGTGCGTATAACAGTTCGGCTTCGCTATCCTGTAAAGCCGTTTCTATCAGCCTTTGATCATTAAACTCCCGGCTGAAAGCAACAATTTCTTTCCGTATAAAAATATCCCGCGTACTTATTTTGCCTTTCAATACCAATCCCTCTAAGGTAGTACACCGGCTTAATGCCACATAGGTTTGCCCGCCGGCAAACACGCCTCCTGTTAAATCCACCACTACGCGGCTGAACGTCAATCCCTGGCTTTTATGAACTGTGATCGCCCAGGCCAAACGGATCGGTAATTGCTGGAAGCTGCCTACGATCTCTTCTTCTATCCGTTTCTCTTTCTCGTTGTATGTATATTTATAATTCCGCCAGGAGGTTGGCTCCACCAAATATTCTTTTCCATTTTCCAGCAGGGCAAATACATGGCCGTCTTCGTCAATTCCGGATATGATACCGATTGTTCCGTTTACCCAGCGTCGATCCGGGTCGTTATCAATAAAGATAACCTGCGCCTGTTCTTTGATAGACAGATGCAACTGGGTAGGCAAAGATGATTCGGGGAAGTCTCCTTCGATAAGGCCGTCGCAGATATATTCTTCGCCGGGTAGTTCGGATAACTTCTTTTCGTTGATGTAATCTACCTGGTCGCGCCGGGTAGCCAGCGTGATATACATATCCTCGTTTTTAGGCGAAAAGGAAGGGAAATAACGGGCATTCAGTATATCAAGCTCCTGCGTGCGCGCCGTATTGCTTCGTATCCGGTCTAATATATTGATAAATACCGGGTCGGTCTGGCGATACGCCTTTTGCAATTCTATCGGAACCAGATTGATCTCTTTGAATACACGGGCGGAAAAGAAAAACGAGCTGGCATAAAAAAGACTGAGTATTTCTTTTTGATCGGAAGGAACAACAGGCTCCAATTGAAATATATCTCCTACAAAAAGAAGTTGTTTTCCTCCGAAAGGCAAACGCATATTGCCGGAAAATACCCGTAAAATACGGTCGATGCAATCAATAGTATCCGCCCGCACCATAGATATTTCGTCGATAATGATCAATTCTACTTCCAAAAGAAGTTTGCGATGCGCCTTCCTGTATTTGAAGAAATCAAAGATCCGGCTGTCTTTCAGGCTTAAATCCGG
>JAISCM010000039.1 GCA_031265595.1 Tannerellaceae bacterium | reverse complement strand
GGGTTCGTCTAACTGGAAACGATAGTTCAGGGCAAGCGGGTTGGCTATTATTTTCTTTTTTGAAACCGCTTCTTCTTTAAAGGCCGAAGGCGGGGCATCTTCTACGCCGGCTCCCCATGCTTTATTGGCTTTATCGCCCATAACTAATACCAGTTTACCGCCGTTGGCTATATCCGCATGTTCGAACCAAGGACGGTTCCATGCTTTTCCGTTCAAGGTAGCCGACTGGATGTATTTATTTTCGGCAGAGTAATTTTGCGCTTCCACCTCAAAGACCTTTCCATTGTTTAATGTAATCGTAGCATAAGGGAAGAAGGGGCTTCCTATAGTATAGGCTGCAAAGCCGGGCGTCACCGGATAAAAGCCCAACTGCGAAAAGACAACGAACGCAGACGTCCCGCCGCCGTCTTCATCCCCCGGCAGCCCCATCAGGTCGTTACGAAACCATTGATTGATCAGGGTATGGATACGCTTTTGTGTTTTCCAGGGCTGGCCGGCGTAAGTATATAAATAAGGGATATGCAGACAGGGTTCGTTGGCCATGGAGAATTGCCCCACATTGCCGGTATGGTCGGGGAGCATGGCGAAAAAGTCGAACTTACTCCTGCCCAGCGGTTGCACGAACATATCATCCAGATTCGTAATGAACGGCTCGCGTCCGCCCATCAGGCCGATCAGTCCGGCTACATTGTGGGGTACGTCCCAGCGATACGCCCAGCCGTTGTTCTCTCCGTAATAGTCGCGCGCTCCCGGGCCGCCGTCAAAACTATAATCCAGCGGTTCGATGAATGCTCCGTTCTGATCCTTCGGGTGGAAGAATCCTGTTGCTGTATTATATAGGTTTTCATAGTTTAAGGCGCATTTCAGATACTGCTGTTCTTCGTCTTTCTTATGCAGGAAGCCTGCTATGCGGCTCAGGCACCATTGGTCGTAGGCCGTTCCGAGGGTTACGGCTACCGGTTGCCTTTTCTCGAACGAATTGACGTTCGGAACGGTTTCTATTTCGCCCGGAGGCAATGCCGGTATATATCCGTTCGTTTTATAGAAGTCGTCCAGCCATCCGGCAGGGGCGCCCGACCAGGGGATCAACGTCTTTTCTTCAATACCCTTCCTGCATATCATAAAGGCTTTCTCCAGATCGAAACCTCTCAGGCCTTTTGCGTAAGCATCCGCTACGGTGGCTACGGCATGGTTGGAGTTCATCCGGCGCGAATCTCCGGTAATTTCAGGGAAGGTAGGCATCCAGTAATTCCCCATTTGTTCGGCCATCAGCAGGTACGACCGGATAATATTCCCTTCCGTCTCTGCATCAATCAGGATGCGCAGGGGATGTGCCGCCCGGTAGGTGTCCCATATCCAATCGTCGGTATAGAAGGGCGTTCCTTCGTCTTCATGCACCTTTCCGTCGAACGCGCTGAAATAACGCCCGCCTTCGCTGATACACACCGGGCGTTCATAGCAACGGTAGAAGGAGGTGTAGAATACGGTTTTGTCGGTCTCGCTATCGCCTTTTACCGCTATCTTGCCCAAGGCTTCGTTCCAGATGCTGCGCCCTTGCCCGGCCAACCGTTCCACATCGTAGTGGCTTAATTCGCGCTTCAGGTTGTCTTTAGCCTGTTCTTCGCTGATGAACGAGACGCCGTAACGGAGCTTTACCTCCTGCGGCTGATTGCCGAAACAGAGAACTACGCAGGCATTCCGCCCTTGCGCTTCCGTTTGGTTGCCGATGCCGTTAGCGCTCCATACGCCCGCCTGCTGCGGAACGGATTCGGTTTCTAAATAAAGGTAGACCCGGGTGTTGTTTTCCAATTGCTGGTAGCCGGTCACTACATTCCCTTCCGCCTTCATCTGCCCGTTTCGCGAATTGAGAATCAGGTAAACCGGTTCGTTCTTCTTTGTAAAAACGAACCGGTAAATCGCCGATTGATGCGAGGGAGCGTAAGACACATGCGTCAGTTGGTTGTCCAGGAATACTTCATAATGATAAGGCTTCAGCTTTTCCTGGTCATAACTGAACGGCACAACAGGCTTCACCCCGCCGGCTTCACCCTGATACGGGCTAAGGTTAAAGGCGGAACTTCCGCGGTGGCTGGTTACAATTAAGGGCAATCCAGACAATACATCGCCCGTATAGTCGGCGCGTTCAGGACAAACACGCAGCATACTGTTGGGCAGATGTATTGTCGGATAAGTGGGTACCAGCAGATGGCTGATATTCCCCATGTATGGATTTACATAATCCACCGGCTGTTTCTCTTGTGCCAGCACAGGGAAGAGAAAGCCGCAAAGGCCTGAAAGAAAGAGAATAAATGTTTTCCTTGATGCGCTCATAGTATACTTTTAATTTATTGCCTGTATTGAAATACCGGTTTCAAAAGTAAGCGGGCCTTATTAACAGACAACTAAACAATCCTATTAATATCATATTAAAATGGGATTAATGCCTTTTCTTTATGTTTAAATTCAATAATATTATCTATTTTTGGGAAGTTGATTTCAGAAATTACACCCGTAAACGTAACCTATGTGATTAGAATATCTGTAATATCAGTTGTTATCCTCCTTTTCTGCAAGGCTGTGCTTCTTGCCCAGGCCGAGTCGTCGGGATTGTTTTTCTCGTCGCATGAGGTGGTACAGGATGAAAGGACTTCGCTCCTTTTAACGCCCGGTGAGCCTTTCCGGTTTCCCAACGGCTTTTCTATTGAATTTGATGTTAATTTCCGGCGAGACGACGGCTACTACGGCTATATCTTCCGGATCATTGCCAACGGGGATACGAACATCGACCTCGTGTCTAATGTCGTATCCGAAGATGCTAATATCTGGCTGATCTATAAAGACGACATTCTGCTGAGCTATAAATGGGCCGACCTTCCTTCTGTAGACTTTGACCAATGGGTAAGGGTACGGATAGATTTCGATACAAAGAACGCCCGGTTAATGACTTCCTTTAATGAGAAAAGACAGGAGATACAATCGCCCGACCTATCGCACTTAAAGGATTTTCAAATCTATTTCGGTATCTGCAAAGCGCCAGAGTTCCATAATACAGACGTTTGTCCGATGAGTATTAAAAACATTTCGCTCTATAAGCCGGGGCAAAAGCTATTCCGCCAATGGGCGCTTGGGAAACATCACGGAAACAGAACATACGACAACATACAGGCGGCCGAAGCATGGGTGGAAAACCCCGACTGGCTGATAGACAAATACACCCGCTGGCAGAAACTTACAGAAGTAGAAGTGGAAGACCTGCTTGGCGTTACCCCCGACGCTGTGGGGAGAGGGGTATTCATCGTTGATGATAAAGCCGCTTATTATCTGCGCTATAAATCACTGGAAACAGACACGATCCCCTTTACGGAAGGACGCCCTTACCAGAATGAGACCCGGCACGACATCATCTATAATAAATATACGAACGAACTATGGTCGTACAATGTTGGCAATCCGGTGATCAACCGCCTGAACCTGGAAACGGGTAAATGGTCTGTCCATCATCCGGGAACGAATTTATCTCAGTACGGGCACAACAATAAATTTATTTCGGCTAAAGACAGTTCGCTGGTTACGATACTGGGATATGGCTATTACCGCTACAAAGGCATGGTAAACAGATATGATAAGGAAGAAAGCACATGGCAACAGATAGACCGCAGCGACCAGATCACCCCGCGGTACCTAAGCAGCGCCGGCCATCTGGACGACAACAGGATCCTTGTATTCGGCGGCTACGGCAGTAAATCGGGCAGGCAGGAACTATCGCCGCGCTCTTATTACGACTTATACGAGTTCGACCTGCTTCATTACTCCTTCACGCCGCTATGGACATTGCCCGCTCCGCTGTCTCCCTTTGTTCCGGCCGAAACATTGGTGGCCGATTCTTTAACAGACAGTTTCTATACCTTATTATTTAACAATGGCTATTACGACTCTTATCTGCAATTAGCCCGGTTTGGCATTTCCCGGCCCGAAATGAAGATCATAGGCGACAACATCCCTTTTAAATTCCGTGATTCCGAAACATGGTCGCATCTTTGGCTGAATGAAGAGAAGTCGAATCTGATAGCTGTTATCGCCCACCGGAACACCGTTGCTTTATATTCCATTGCCTATCCTCCCCTCGAAACGGAAGAGGTATTGCAGCGTATGCCGGCCGGTGGCTTGCCGCTGTCTTATGCGATAGGCGCCGTAGTATCTGTAGTCTTGCTCATTCTGATAATCGTTGTATTCAGCATTAGGAACAGGCGCTTTTCCATGAAGGCAAGCGTCAGGCTGGAGCCGCTGCCCGTTATAAAGAGGCGGCAGGCTTCTGCCATTTATCTATTGGGAGGCTTTCAGGCGTTTAATGCAAAAGGCGAAAACGTCACTTCTTCCTTCTCTCCTACGTTGAAGTACTTATTTCTCTTTTTATTATTCCATTCGGTAGAAGAAAGGAGAGGGGTTGCGTCTGCCCGGCTCGACGAAGCGCTCTGGCATGATAAAACCGGCGACAGCGCGCGCAATAACCGAAACGTGAACATCAGCAAACTGCGTACGATCCTTGAAGAAGTGGGCGGCATTGAGGTAACAAACCGAAACTCTTTATGGAGCCTCCAATTCAGGGATATTGCGTATTGCGATTATTCAGAGGTGATGAAACTCATCTCCAAAGCTAAAACAGACGTTCTCCCGGCAGACGAGATCTACCGCCTGATGGGATTATTACATACCGGCGAACTGTTGCCTACCCTTCAGGCAGAATGGATAGCCTTTTATAAGTCTGATTACATAAAAGAGGTGACAGACGTACTCAGCCTGCTATTGAATATCCCCGAAAACAAAGAGAATATCACCCTCCGCTACCATATCGCCGAACTGCTGCTGACAATCGACCCGCTGAATGAAGAAGCCATCCTCATAAAATGCGCCTCACTAAGCGCCGCCGGGAAAAAAAGCCAGTCCAAACAAGCCCTCGACCAATTCGCCAAAGCCTACGAAGAGCTTATGGGAAGTCCGTATCTGGGGGGAAAGTAGTTAAGTAGTTAAAGTAGTTAAAGTAGTTAAGTAGTTAAGTAGTGAGAGGAGTTAAGGAGGCAAGGGGTAAAAAAAAGACCTGTCAGTTTCGCATCGTTGAGAGGCGCGACATCTATACTACTTTTTTGCCTCTCCTTTCAGCTTTCAGTTTTGCCTTAAATACCTGGTTTACAAAACGAAATACTGAAAGAGGACGTTTCAGCTCCCTTTCAGCCGGAAACCGGAGGGAAGATATTTATTTCATAAAAAATTCATTATGATGGCTTTAGCAAACCATTATCGTGTTTCTTCCGGA